>JACOWB010000020.1 GCA_016177025.1 Candidatus Aenigmatarchaeota archaeon | reverse complement strand
ACCCTGCATGGTGTGTCCTCTATAATTACAAAGCTACCAGGTTTCAGTTCTTTGATGTTTACTCTAGTAATCTCTCCGACCATCAGATCATCGCTTGCTAGCTAGAATGATATCTTCCCGTTTAATGGTCACCCTTTTCGCATGTCCGGACAATTTCACGGCTTCATGTGCCATTTTTTCTGATTCCTCAAGCAAAACTTCTTTTAAAGCAATCAATGCAGAATGAGAAACTCTTTCAGCACCGGCCTCACGTGCAATCTTTTCCAAAGGAAGCAGAGGAAAGTCTTTTACCATACTGCAATTTATTTGCGTATTTAACTTAATATAACTTTCCCATAATAGAGATGGTTATATGAAGGTAGTATTGGACACGAACGCAATCATATATCTGAATGACTTCCGGATGTTCGACGAGATTTTTACTGTAAGTGATGTCATTGATGAGGTGAAGGATAAGATGAATGTGTTGAAATTATCTGGGATGGAACTCAAAGTTACCGATCCTCAGGAATCTTCGGTGAAAGAAATAAAAATTATATCAAAAGAAACTGGTGATTTGGGAAAATTATCAAAAACCGATATCAAAATACTGGCACTTGCAAAAGAATATGGACTGACTATACTGTCGGATGACTACAACATACAGAATGTAGCGGGGAAGATTGAAATAAATTACATTTCATTGTTCAACAAGAGAATAACAAAACTCCTTCGCTGGAGCAGTTATTGCAATAGTTGCAAAAAGTTCTTTGAACACAAAATCAAATGTCCAAACTGCGGTAGTCAGCTTATCAGAAGGACTGCATCAGAAGAATTTATAAAGGAGAAAACCAATTAATTTTAGGGGTTAGAGAAAGATTTAAATAGTTTACTGTTGATAGATAATCTAATAAAATTTGATTTACTTCAAAGTGATAAATAATGCCAAAAGTTAAAACCGCAGCTCAAAGCAAATACGGGAGGAAATGCCCTGAATGCGGCAGTTCTAGTTTTATCGAAGACCCGACAAGAGGGGAACTTGTCTGCAACAAGTGCGGTCTTGTTATGGAAGAGGAAATGATTGATACTGGGCAGGAATGGAGAGCCTTTGATACTGAACAGATGTCAAGAAGGGCGAGAGCCGGTGCTCCGTTGACATTCACCAAGCATGACAAGGGTTTGACAACTGAAATAGGCAAGGGTGTCGGCGAACTTTACAAGGTTCCTACAAAGAAAAGAGCTCAATATTACAGATTGACAAAATGGCACAAGAGATTGATAAAGAGCAAGGATAGAAATCTTTCTTTTGCCTTGTCTGAATTGCAGAGAATTGTCTCGTTTTTGAACTTGTCTAGAAGCGTTCATGAGAAGATTGCAAGATACTATGAGCAGGCTGTTAACAAGGGATTGGTTAGAGGAAGATCAATCGAGTCTGTTATCGCGGCTTTGACCTACGCTGTATCAAGGGAATTCGGTTCTCCAAGAACTTTGGATGAAATTGCAGAATCTTCTGGCGAGGACAAGAGAGAAATCGGAAGGACTTATCGTTATATTTCAAGGGAACTGAACATCAGAATTCTCCCTGCAGATCCAACAACTTATGTTCCAAGGTTCTGTTCAATGCTTGGACTGAGTGACAGAGTTCTTGCAAAGGCTGTTGAAATCTTGAAGAAAGCTAAAAAGCATGACATTACTTCAGGTAAAGGACCTACTGGAGTTGCCGCTGCTGCGATTTACATTGCATGCGTTCTTCTCGGCGAGAAGAGAACACAGAGAGAAGTTGCGGACACGACAAATATAACTGAGGTTACGATCAGGAATCGCTACATTGAATTGGTGAAGAAATTAGATCTCGAAGCAGAAATGGAAAAGAAAGCTAAAGAAGAATAGATTAATTTTTATTAATTCTAACTACACGTATGAAACCTAATATTGGTCAAGGCGATAAAGGAGAAACTTCTTTATTCGGCGGTAAGAAAGTCAGTAAGGATGACTATCAGGTTCGTGCTTACGGGAATGTAGACGAACTTAATTCTTTTGTAGGCATGGTCAGATCGGCAAACGTGAACAAAGACCTTGACATGTTGTTGGAAAAAATACAGGAAGATTTGTTTGTTCTCGGTTCGCAGCTTGCTTTTTCTGGAGAAAATCAAAACTTGCCCAGGTTGACACAAGACAATGTAAGATTCATCGAAGACAATATTCAGAAATTCGAGAAGGACTTGCCAGAACTAAGAAAATTTATTCTGCCAACTGGATCTCAAACAGCCTCTTTGATGCATGTGGTTAGATCGATTTGTAGAAGAACTGAACGTGGCGTAGTTGCATTGGCTGAACAAAAGAAGATTGATGAGAATGTGATTCCTTATATCAACAGGCTCTCTGATTTGTTTTTTGTGCTGGGAAGATGGGTCAACAAGCAGGAAGGAAAGCAGGAAAAAGAATGGATATCAGGATAGATTATGGGAATTGAACATAAAATTACAGGCATCTTGCATCTAGTTGCTGTTTTAATCATAGTTTTATTTTCACTAACTGATGAAATTCCAAAATCATTCGCGTTTCTTTCTGTTTTATTTTTTGTAGTAAAAGGAATAGGATTTGCAATAATGAAACAAAATCCTTTAAGCGCTTTAGATGCTATTGCTGGAATTTATTTATTATTTGCAGTTTTAGGATGGTTTTCAAACGGAGTGCTTAATTGGATTGTGATTATTTTCTTGGCACAAAAGGGCGTAGTATATCTATTCAGATAGAATTTTCTTAAACTTCACCATAGATTCTTCCGCATCTTCCTTGCTTGTGAAGACTTCAAAAGTTATTGTTTTGTCGTAATTCATAAGCTTCAACGAGTTGGCAACCTTTTTGAAATCTATCTTACCTTTGCCTAATGGTATATGATCGTCCCGTTCGCCGTTGTTATCAGAGATGTGAATATGCTTGATTTTGCTTTTGAAAGTGAACAGGTATTCTTTTATTCCTTTCATCCCATTTTCAACAAACGCATGGCCTATGTCAATATGGGCTTTCAATTTATCCACGCTGTCAAGAACGAACTTGTATTCTTTAATCCCGACGACAGCTCTTTTAGTTGGTGAATTTTCTAACATAACTGTCACCTTTTTGGAGCCAGCGTAATTTACAACTTCTCTTAAGCTTGCTATTATGTTGGAGATTATCTGTTTGTGATATTTTTTATATTCGTTCGTTAGTCCTATGGAGTAGAAGTGAAAATTGATTGTCTTTATACCCAAAGCTTTTGCGGCATCTATGCTTATTTTAGCTTCTTCCACCCATCCCCTTCTCACAGGTTCGTATCCAGTACCGAAATCTATCCACCATGCCGTGTGTGCTAATGCAGGAGAATTAAAATTCTTGATTAGTTTTAAAATACTAATTTTTTTCTTCAGAATGATTTCTGGGGCGCTTCTGGGTAGCTCTATGCCAACTTCAACGTAATCAAAACCTAGTTTATGGATTAACTTGATTTCTTCCAAAATGTTGTGCGATGGATTTGTCAGCAGGCCGAATTTGATTGGCATAAGTTATTATTCAGATTTGTCTTCAGAAATACCTCTATCCTTCAGAACCTTCGCCAGATCTCTGATAAGCTTTCTGACGTGTTCCCTCATTTCATAAACTTCCCGATCAGGGATTTCCATGATTTTCTTTTCGTCTGCCTGCATCTTCATCTTTTCAATTTTATCCCAGATATCAGAATAATAAGGCTCGAGCAATTTCGTATCGATAAATTCCTTCCTAAATGCTTTAGGAACATCTCCTACAAACTTGGCGAGTTCCTCGTCTTTCGTATTCTCAGGCAATTTCTTCAAACTTTTAATCGCAGTGATCACAGCCTTGTACATGACTTCATGTGTCCTTTCAAGAATTTTTTCCTTCTTCCTGACTTCAAGAGCATTCAATAATCCGAACATCTTGTCGACAAACTTGTCAGCCTTTTCAATCCACTCGTCCACAACAACACCAGAAACATCCATCAGTTCCTTGTGTTCTATCTTTTTTCTGATTTCAATAATTTCTTTCAACCAGTCAGCATATTGTTGATCGAGAATCCCTGGCTTCACCAAATGCAAAATAACTTCATCATAAGCTTTGCTAGGTACAGGCGGAGCCAGTCCCATGAACATCAGAACAGCCTGTGTAGCATTGAGCATAGCATAGTAGCAGTCTTCAGCAAGCATCAATAGCTTGACAGTTTTTGCTCTTTGCAGTTTCTTTGGCGCGCCTTCCATGTAGCTTTCTATAGCTTCCCTTGTTGCAGGAATCTTGCCCATTTCCAACAACCTTTTAATCGGTGCGAAAAATCCAGTGTCAAAAATTGGAACCCCTTCCTTGATAAAATTGTAAATTATAGGATGAGCTACTCTAGCATAATCCCAGAATTCTGTCAGAGTGTAGACAGGTTGTACTGAAACAAGATTTATTTTTTCTTCCTTTCCGTCAGGAGTTTTGACAGATATCCAAGCTTCTGGCATGTCGTCAGCTATCTTAAGCAAATCGGCGTCTATCTTATCCAGCATCTCATTTGTCAATTGGAAGCTTGTGTCGTCCACGACAACAAAGATGTCTATGTCACTTTTTGGTTTGAATTCTTCCCTGGTTACAGAACCCATCATCACTATTGCCTTTATATACTGTCCGTATTTTTCCAGAACTTTCTTTGCATAAGCTTTCACAAGTTCCATTCTTTGTTCTTTTGTCTCGAGTTTAGAATCTGTAATAGTAGCAGGATTAGTCGGGTTATTTATTTCTGGTTCTTTGTCTTCTGTTTTTTTCCTAGGCATTTTATCACCCACTTGGAAGTTCATCGCCTACAAAATCTTTCGGCAACAATTTCTTCAACCTTTCTATAATATCGTAGGTCATATCTAGTGCATCATTCAAATGATCTGTAGTCGCTTCTTTAATCTCACCATGATCGATATCTTTCCATAATTTATCCAACCGAATGAACTTATCGACATACTCTTTTTCCAATTTCTTCTGTTTGACAAGCTTCTCCAAGAATTCAGGAGCTTTTTTGTAGTCAGGTGTTTCTTTGTAATAGTGCATCACTGCGGCTTGAATCATATCCAATGCTGTGTATCTCAAATCAAAAATAAGCATCTTCACCTCGTTTTTAACTTTCTTGTATCTCGCGCCTGCAGCCCTCGCCTTCAAGCTGATAGTTTCGTCACTAGGAGGAATCAATCCCATCTGCAGCATCCTTTGGATAGGCTTGACGAATCCTGTGTCGTATATAGCCAATCCGTATCTTAAAAAGTTAGAAAATTCAGGCGAGCCTATTCTTATCGACTGCCAGAATTCTGTCAGAGTATGCGCCTGTATATGCAGCTCCTTCATTTCTGTGGCTATTAGATAGAGATGATCGATGACTTTGTTCAAATCTTCAGTGGCTTTTGTAGCGGTGTCGTCAACTATAACCCAGACATCTATATCAGAACCTTTGACCATGGTTCCTTTGACAGATGAACCGAAAATAAGCACAGATTTTATCAGTTCTCCATACTGCTTCCTGACTGCGGTGGTGAATTTGACTGCCTTTTCTATGACTTCCTTCTGATTTATCTGAGGCGCCTGCTGTTGCAGCTGCTTTTTGGCCAGTTCCACGTCTTCGAGCTCTTCTTCCAAAGTTTCGAAAGGCATAAATATCTCTTGATTTGGTTATATATAAAGATTACTGTTACTGAGAAGTGATAATTATCTTAACTCTTCCTTTTTCCATTTTTCAGGTGTCATTCCCGGCTTGGCCAGTGCTTCCTTGCCCAGTGCCGTATGCTCCTCTTCGGGCGCTATTATCAGCCCCTTCAATGGATCTCTAGCATGCTCGCGAATAATGACCATCTGCCTCTGCTCCGAAAGTATGCCTTCTGGTGATATACCGTAGAATTCTGGCGGCAGTTTGCCAGGTTCCACGCCTTTGTCAAGATTAGTTATTATTTCTCTCAATGCTAATACGGCAGTCCTTGTGATCTCTAACGGGTTCTGCCCGCCTCCCCTC
>JACOWB010000011.1 GCA_016177025.1 Candidatus Aenigmatarchaeota archaeon | reverse complement strand
AGATAAAAGAAGTCATAACCGCGACAGAGACCATAGAAAAATTCGAGCCGGATATGCTATTTATGCACGGCTCTGTTATTCCGCACTATACATTCGTTCCTGAGAAGGGGTCCCTGCTTGGAGAGAATTACAGGCGGATGATTCTGGCGTATGTCGATTTGTTCGAGGCCGTGAGATTGAGAAAGACCGTGCTCGCAGGCGTGATTGAAGACAGCAGAGGCACAAGGTTCTGCGAAATTCTCAACAGCATCCTTCTGACGCACTTTAGCGCAAGCATGCCGCCGGAGATGAAAATTGTTCTTACCAGAACGAAGGACTCCAACCTGCTCTCATACACGCTGAAGAAAGGCGAGAGGAGTTTTGTGTTCCCTTATTCGTCCAAGTCGTCCCAGCATCCCATATTGAAGGAGTTCAAGCAAGCGGGAAGCATGATATACACATTCTATCTGAAAACCGCCGAATATGACAGACCTATCAGGATAGATTTTCTCGGCGACAAGGGTGTTGTTGACAAGGCTGACTTTATTTCTTCCGTGCTGTTGAAAATGACCGGGCATTCCAATTACGGCATACCGTCCATACTTATAGAAGCCGATCAGAGAGCCAAGCTGGAAGAGAATGAGCTGGAGATGTTTTATCAGGATATAATGAACAAGACAGGTAACATATCAAGCTTGTTCGAACAAAGAAGAAATCAGAGACCGTTCTAAGTGAATGTTCCCGACTTGGGTCACATCTCTATATAATTCTTTGTAAGCTTTACTTCACCAGTTTCTTCATTCATTATAGCTTTAGCTAACTGCAGAAAATCATGACCGATTAGATTCTTTTTACCTCCTGTTACTACAAGTTCGAATTCGCAATTGTCTATTTCTACATTGGTCGCATATTGAGGCTTGACGTCCTTAAACTCACCCATAGACTGCACTGCTCTATTACCCATATGAGGTGCTCCTATCTTTAGGAGGGTTTCTTCGTCTATCATAGTCTTTGCAGCACCCGTATCAATAATTGCTTCTACTTCTTCTGATTTCCCATTAACTGAGATTTTAGCTTTCTTTACTATTTCCATATTATTAAATTAGTTCCGGTTAATTTAAGCTTCAGGTCTTTCTATCCTCGCAAAACTAGGAGTCATGATGACATATCCTTCCTGAAGCGCAACCATGTCCCAGTTGAATTGCGTCGACAACCTTTTCATTTTCTGAAGTGAAGTCTGGAACAAACCGACATCTTTTTTCTGCAAATCCCTCACCTTCACAAGAACGACATTGCCTTGCTTCAGATATCCGCCAATCCTTTCAACATCGCCCAGACCGGTGACATTCTCTATCCTGACGCTCAGCCTCTCTCTCGGCTCTGTATCTTCAGGAAACTCTACGGCATCTTCTGCAGGTTTTTTGGATTTAAAAACGTCAAATAGACCCATTTCGTCACCTTATACAGTATTTGTCCATATGAATTTAAATAGCATCAGACAGGAGAAGCATAGACTATCGTGTCCCCGCGAACAAGAATATTACCCAATCTTATTTTAACATCACTCTTAGAGACTTCCGCCTCTTCCAACCAGAGATTCAAATGCAGATCAAGGGCTTTCAAAGTCCCTGTGACTTCCTCGCCGTTCTTGAGCTTGATCATTACTTTCTTGCCTTTGGCTTTGTCTAGAACATCAATCGGTCTGTCTGTCATTGTAATTGCTTATTCTATTATGTAGTGCAAATATATAAAACCTTTTGTTTTCACAGTAGTTCGCAAAGTAGATATAAAAAGAGAGAGTCGACTCCTGATTTGGATTAAATCTATGACAAAACGGGATGAAATTGATTTCCAATTGATAGAAATCTTGTGATGAAGTTCTGAATCTAACAGTTTTTATCTCTAAAAATTAATGAACCCTAGGAATGCCTCTAAACAAATCACTTCTAAAACTGACGAAGAATATTGCTATGTAACTGTCAACTCGTACAGCGATTTAAGAAAGAGCTTGAATGTAACTGCTCTTACATTATCTAATTGTATTGGAATAGGAGGAACATTACCATCAGATACCGTTGACAATAAGATTTATAAAGATTTGAAGTTTAATTAATTTTATGGGAAAAACAGAAGTTGAACCAGATCATAAGAAAGTGACAGCTCTAGATAAGTACATACAGAAAGGAACTGAAATCATTAGATTTGGCAATGAAGGTTATGGAATAGGAAGTACTTTTCGTTATGAATGGTCTGCCCGTATTTACAGACCCCTTTCTTTTCTTTTAGAATCAGAAATCGAAGGATTCATGGAAAATGAACAGAAGCTAATCATCGATAATAAAGAAGGGGGCTATATGGAATTTTACAGACCTCTGAAAGGTAATTCGTATCGCAGAGGTTCGGTCCTGCAAGCTTCTGATATTGTGGATTCAAAAGGTGAAAGTGTATTACCACATCTAGAATTTACTTCCCACCGATGATGATGACAACGAATATTATAGGGGATTTATGATATTTTTAGAAGAATGTAGGAGAAAAGGTTGGAGAGAGTATGTCCCAGCTAGGGATATAGTATTACTGGAGCTTGAATAGCTTTTTAACTCTAATGAATAATAACTGTTAGATTGTTATGGTAATGTGGCATGGTGAATCTGGAAAAAAGCTGACAGGCGGGAAGATTCAGTTAGCTAGAAAAAAAAGAAAGTACGAACTCGGTGGAGAACCTGTATATCCGAAAATAGGTAACGAACTTAGAAAAATTGTCAGGATAAAAGGTGGCGATAATAAAGTAAAATTATCCTCCCTGTCTTTTGTTAATGTTGTCGATATGAAAACCAGGACCGCTAAGAAAGTCAAGATTTTGGATGTCGTGACCAATCCTGCCAACCCCGATCTTGCAAGAAGAAAGGTTGTTACACGAGGGGCTGTAATCAACACGGAAATAGGAAAAGCTAGAATAACATCTCGTCCAAGCCAGCATGGAATCGCCAATGCGGTTTTGCTGGAACAATAAACGTTATTACTTCTCTCGCCAATAGTCAATTAAATGAAAAAAGCAGAGTACCCTGAGAAGTTATACAAAACTACAAAAAAGACTATCAGAAGAATTGGAAGATACCAGTGGAAATACAGAAATCTGCTGCTTCTTGCACTGAGCCTTTTGTTTGCTTATTACATGCTGAAAACTCCGCAGATGATGTCCTTCATTGAAGGTTTGGGTAATTTCGGATACCCAGCGGCTTTTGCATTGGGCATGCTCTTTACCTATGCATTTACAGCAGTTCCTGCCACAGTCGCAATTTTCAGCTTGGGTGAAGTTTTGAACCCTGTTCTGATAGCCTTGATTGGTGCCGTCGGCTCTGTTGTCGGAAATTACATAATATTCAGGTTGATGAGGGACAGATTGCTGAAAGAAATTGACATGCTGTCGAAAGAGGTGAAAAATCTAACTAAACCTGTCTCGGCTTTGTTCTTCTGGGAGGAAATGAGGATAAGAATCTGGCGTGCAATCTCAAAATCAAAGATTTGGCAGATATTCGTTCCTGTATTTGCGGGATTTATCCTGGCTTCTCCACTGCCCGATGAGGTTGGTGTTGCGATATTCGGCGCGGTCAAATTCAATCCAGAAAAGTTTATAGTTGTCTCTTATCTGTTGCATTTTGTCGGCATACTGGCCATAGCGTATTCTGCAAGGCTCATTTGAATATAAAGTCTATCGCTGCGCCGCCCAAGCATGCCGGCAGGGACACCAGTATCACTCTCTTCACAGCTATCTGTGCATCGGTACCCCATGGCGCTTTATCTAATAATGTCAACAGGACCGCCACTGTGGCAAACGCTATCAGATATGTCACGACTAGGCGCTTCATGAGTTCCCTTTTCACAACATGGCCCTCAAACGTCACTTTCTCGTACCGCCAGAAATACAATAATATTGTAAGCGCGAACAAACTTAGCATCAGGTACAAAACAGAGGACATCGTCGACATCTGCGCACCAAGTTCCCAAACCTCTGCTGTTACCATGAATGGCGATGCCAGAACTATTGAGCCTATGAATATCTGGGCCAAGTCCCTCGCTTCAAATTTAAAGTGAAGCGGTTGCAAAGTGGCGATGAGCTTGTTTCCCCTTAACAGCTGTGTCTTGATTCTGTAGAGGCCTTTGGGTGTTTTCAGAACATTGTCCTCGACTCTCACACCTTCAGGTTCTAAGGGTTGCATTTGTTTGAGTTTACTTTTCCTTGGCATTTTCCCTTATATTAAATTATTTTCCTTTAATTAAATTACACGAAATACGCCCGTAATTTCTGTTCAGTCTCACTTATTTCTTTGGCTCTCCGTTCAGCGTATGAATATCTTCGGGACTAAGAACAGGCCTGTGGATGAAAGCAATCCTATTAGTAGCCAGTCGTATAATCCAAGAGGAACTGTTTTGAACAATGCGTTGAAGAACGGCAAATGGACTATCGCTACCTGCAGCAATATGCCCAGTAAAACAGCTAGAACCAATAATTTGTTTGAAAGTGGATTTATTTTCCATATCGGATTTTTTTCTGACCTGCAGTTGAAAACAAAAAGCAATTCGAATATTATCGCCGTTGTGAAAACGATTGTTCTTGCTCTATCTATCGAACCGCTGGTTTTCAGTTCAAAAATAAACAAACCTAAACTCACTATTGCAGCTAACACGCCCGCAGATATGACGAAAGGCAACATTTTGTGCAGAACGCTTTCCTTCGGATTTCTCGGGCTTCTTTTCATTATGTCCTTGCTCTTTGTGTCGAATCCCAATGCAAGTGCCGGCAGACTGTCTGTCAGAAGATTGATCCACAAAATTTGGATAGGTAAGAACGGCAATGGCAATCCAAGCAAAATCGCAACTGCTATAACAAAAATTTCATCGAAGTTGGCTGAGAGAATATACCGGATGAACTTTCTTATGTTGTCGTAAATTCCCCTGCCTTCTTCGACAGCTTTCACTATTGTTGAAAAGTTGTCATCGGCTAGAACTATCTCACTCGCTTCTTTGGCCACATCTGTGCCTTTGATTCCCATCGCCACACCGATGTGCGCATCCTTCAGTGCAGGTGCGTCATTCACACCATCGCCAGTGACAGCAACTACATGACCTTTCTCCCTGAGCACTTTAACAATTCGTGATTTGTGCGCAGGTGAAACTCTCGCATATACTTCCACCTCCTCGATTACTTTTCCTAATTTGTCACCAGGGATTTTTTCTAGTTCCTCTCCTGTTAGAACTTTTCCGTCTTTGAGCAAACCAATATGTCTGGCGACTGCAACAGCTGTATCCTTGTGATCGCCGGTTATCATGATTACTTTAATTCCTGCATCATGACAAGTTTTAATCGCAGTCTTAACTTCTGGTCTTGGAGGATCGATCATTCCAAGTAACCCGACGAATATCATATCCTTCTCGAGATTTTCATGATGATGCTCTGCAGTTTCTTTGTAAGCGACGGCCAGCACGCGAAGACCTTTGTCGGCAAGCTCTTTCACGCTTGTGAGTATGCCACTTCTTTGAACTTCGCTTAATCTAGCTACATGTGAACTTCTTAATACAGCAGTGCATTTTGATAGAATAACTTCAGGCGCACCTTTTGAATATACGAAATAACCTTTTCCCATTTTATGGACAGTCGACATCATTTTTCTTTCAGAAGAAAAAGGGATTTCATTGACTCGAGGATATTTCTTGCCCAATTCCTTTGCATCTATACCGGCTTTTTTGGCAACTACAAGCAGCGCACCTTCTGTTGGGTCGCCTATGATGTTCCATTTTTCATTCTTTGTGAGGACGGCATCGTTGCAGAGAGCAGATATTGTCAATGCATTTACCAGTTCCTTGTCCTTGATAGGGTCAATAGGTTTTCCTTTTATAGAAAATTCTCCTTTCGGTTCGAATCCAACACCGCTTACATCAATTTCTTGGTTGTTAATATGGACTTTCTGCACAGTCATCTCATTGGTTGTCATGGTTCCGGTTTTGTCTGCCAGTATGATAGTGGTGGAGCCGAGAGTTTCTACTGCGGAGAGTTTTCTTACGATGGCCTTATTCCTGCCCATTCTTTGGACGCCGATAGCCAGGGTGATGGTCAATAACGCTGGCAGTCCCTCAGGCACGGCTGACACGGCTAAAGCCGCTGATGTGAGGAACATGTCTGTAAGAGCGTAACTTTTCAAAATGCCTATCAATGCAGCAACACCTGCAATTATTACAGCTATCACCCCCAGCCATTTGCCGAAAGAATTTATCTTCGCTTGCAACGGAGTTTCTTGTTCTGATGTTTGGATTAATGTCGCTATCTTGCCTATTTCTGTTGACATGCCTGTACTGACGACAACTGCCTTGGCTCTTCCGTATGTTGCGATCGTCCCCAGGTAGAGCATGTTCTTTCTTTCTGGCAAGGGAACTTCTTTTAAAACTTTGTCGAATTTTGATACCGGGATTGATTCGCCTGTCAAGGATGCTTCATCGACTTTGAGATTGGCAACTTCGATTATGCGGGCATCTGCCGGGATTTTGTCTCCCTCGTTGATAACAAGAATGTCACCGGGAACTATCTCACGCGAATCTATCAACCTCTCTTCGCCGTCACGGATGACCTTCGCTCTCGATGTTGACAGCTTCTTCAGGCTCTCCAGAGTTTTCTCGGCCTTGAACTCCTGGATGAATCCGAACAGTGCATTGATGATTATTATTACAGCTATCAGGACGGCATCTATGATGTTTTCAATCAAATAGGAAATTCCAGCAGCTATAACCAGAATGAGAACCAAGAAGCTCTTAAACTGGCCTAGGAACAAGGTTAATAGAGTGACTCTTTTCTTTTCTTTCAATTCATTGTAGCCTGTAGCTTGCAACCTTCTTCGGGCTTCTGCTTCGGATATGCCGTTTTCTGTAGTACGAAGTTCCTCCAATACTGCGGTAGAATCGAAGGTGTGCCAGTTGGTCATTATACTTTATTTGTTTTTATACAGAATTAATTCTCTATGATAGATGCACATTGCCACTTGGAACAGGACAGTCTATATTCGGACTTGGATAATGTAATATCTATCTGTAAAAAGGAAGGCTTGAAAGCTATTATCAGCGTCTGTGCTCATCCTAAGGACTTTGACAGGTCATTAGAGATTGTAGAAAAGTACAAGAATTATGTTTTTCTTTGCGCTTCCATACATCCTGAATTCATAAAGGAAATCACAACGAAACAAATAGACGATTACTTTGACAGATTGAGAGGAAACAGGAAAAATTTAGTTGCTGTGGGTGAATGTGGTCTTGATTATTTCTGGGTAAAAGAAGACGGCTGGAGAGAGAAACAGAAAGAACTTTTTATACAACACATCGAACTGTCGAAAGAGCTGAAACTGCCGCTGGTCGTTCATACCAGAGATGCGTGGGATGACTGTTTGAAAATTCTGGAGCAGGGAGATGTGAAAAAAACTTTGTTGCATTTGTGGGGAAGCAAGGAAAAAGAACATTTGAAAAGTATAGTTGAAAATGAATATCGTGTCACGATAGGACCTATAATTGCAAGGAGCAAAAATCACAAGAAAATGGTGAGGGATTTGCCACTGGAAAATTTGATGATTGAGACTGACTCCCCCTGGTTCGGACAGAATGGAGAAAGAGGGCTGCCGACAAATGTGAAAATTCCTTGTCAAAAGATTGCGGAGATTAAAAAGGTTGGTGCGAATTACGTGAGTGATATTACTGATAGAAATGCTATGGAATTTTTTTTCATTGGCTATTGATTAGCAAGACTTTCCCGTATAGAATCGAATCGATCCAAAACCCATCCTCTGATTCCAAGCCTGCCTCTAAATTCAGGTTCGCCGATAGTTGCAATATCGACAACAACAGGATCGTGATACAATCGTGGTGGTGGATTGACTCTTCCACTTTCAGAACCGTAACGACCGAGTGTAAGAGAACCTACTAGATATGTGGCATCTTTGGGAAAACTATGGTGGTGCCGGATAGTTATTTTCCCTTCAGCGGAGTATTTGGGAGCCAATGATTTATTTTGGGCGGTTAAAGGAAATCTAATAGGTTCGTCGTAATGTTTAAGCAACTTACCTCTTGAATCCAAAACATCTGTGACAGTAAATCCTGCGGAATATAATTCGATATTCTCTGTGAAAGTGGGGTTGCTCAATTCCAAACTAATTTTTAGTCCTTTCCCAGTAGGTTCCATATCAAGCCTGGTTATGGCAGTATCTCTGTATTTATCCAAATTATTATCTATCATGAATTCTCCGATTTTTTGCCTAAACCATTCTTCGTAAGCTTCTTGAGGTGCTTCTTGCAAAGGTTGACCTGTATTTCTTACTATTCGTGATTTGTTGTCTTGCAGCCATTGCTCAACGAAATCTCTGGCTTTTTTTTCATCCAATTGAGGACGCCCTTCTATAGTGTGAGCCGAACTAGTCGGTAATTTTGTGTCTTTTGAGAATCCTGGGACATAAGGGGCATCACGGACATCTCTCATATTGGTGGTGATACCACCTCTAAAGTCCACATCAATCCTTCTATCCTGAGCTGCTTTTGGCACCATTATTATCCAAGAATTAGAATCTGGCACCACCACACTCTTTTCTTTAGAAGTTATGTCTAAGTTATCTTTTCCCGCCCCTTCCCACCTAACAACGATTTGAGCTTTGCCGAAAATATACTGGGAAGATCGGCCCCTTTCTTCCCACCTACCAAACAGGCCCAGCACCAAATCACCTTCCCATTCCGGAGCTTTGTCTCCGAGACAGCTAGAATCATTATGAAGATCTGTTTCGACATTAAGTACATCCCAACCTTCATAGCCACTAGATGGCACTGGCGATATATCCCTGACAATTAGGTATTGTGGACAATCCTTGGGTGGTGTTAAAACCATCGGATTAAGCTTATCGACAATCACTTGATGTGACGGGCGTTCGACCTGGAGATATTCTGTTGGGGAAGGTGAAGAATCATAATATAACAAGCCTCCCAGACCGACCAAACCCGCGAGTGTGGTTCCAAGTGCAATTCTTTTTCCCTTTCCCACTACTACCAAATGTTGATTGTCTAAAAACTTATTTAAGCTTTAGTTAGAATAGAGGATTTGTGGGAATCAGAACTGCTATAGTGAACTTTTCTCTTTTACTGACACTTCTATTTTCTGCATGTACACAAGCTACACCAGCATACTCACCCAAGTCGTATTATCCTGAAAGAGGTTATCAACATGTTGGAAGAGAACAATGGTTTGAGCATAATAAAAGAGGGATTCCTTATATAGCTGAATTGTCCAATGACAGACTGACATGGAGAGATACGGTAGCTTACAATAGAGGTGAATTCCTTTCTCTGACCGCAAAAAGAACAGGGGGATTGGAAAGTCCCAAAGTTGTTCATATTGGCGCAGATCAGAGACCGAGAGTAATATTTGGCGCGGAAATTCCTAGAAGATTCAGCAGAGTTTCTTTAGATGCGCAAGATTACGGTGACGGTGATCCGGATGACGAAATAGCTCTGATTATGCAATATGGCAACAGAGAATCGATTGTGGTGATAGATCCTTATACAATGGCTCCTGTCTTTTTAGGCAATGCAAATGACATGAGTCTAGTTGAAGACGGAGACAACAAAATTATTGTTGAAACAAATTATGACGGCGGTATTTCAACGAAAGCATACAGATGGAATGGCACAAACTTTATAGAAAATGCGACACCAGAAAATATTAAACTCGATGTCGAGATGATACAAAAAATAAAGGAACGAGAGAACGAATTATTATCTACCTTCATTTCAAATCCATCACAAACTCTAGATGATGTCGAACGACTAGTAGGAACGAACAATCCATTGCTTGTTTCGACAGTGTTAAACTATGTCACACGGAATGTTTACGCAGTAGACGAGAATGGTTCAAGGCCTTTATGGCAATATTTCATAGAATATGAGACGAATCCTGGGGAAATAAGGGCAAGAGCATCATTAGACCCAATTGCAACTGCTTATGTTTTGTCTAATATAAGCGTGGGTCTGACTCCATTACCGTGGGCAGATGGTAAGCCACTGGCACTTGTAGTCGCAGAAAAAGTAGCGGAAGAAACAGAAGAAAATACCTATGCTAATCTCAGACTCGTTAATGAGAACGGTAGATTCAAACTGGAAGGGTGGGTAGAACCTGGTAAAAGGATGATTAATCTAGTTGAGACTGCTCAAATATACGTGCCTATTGCAGAGGAAAAGGCAGATCAGGTTCAGGAAAGTTTAAGAAAGGGGATAGAAGAAGGCATTGGAGACATAAAGGGATTCTGGAAAGAAAGAGAAGAAATAGGTGCAGAAAGGCAACGAGAGTCGGAAAGACAGACGGAAGAACTAAAGATGAAAATAAAAACTGAGATTTGTGAAAAACTTCCAAGTGCTCCTATCTGTAAATAATTAATTCGTGTATCTGAATAAATTCAAAAATGGCAGAAACTCTTTCCTGACTTTCCTTGTAGAGCAATGCAACTGCTGTGATAGTTCTAATAGCTTTTCCTTTTCTTCCTTCCTTTCGAACTTGCTTCCGCCTAGAACAATCATGTTGCTTGGATACTGATATCTTGTGAATTTCCTGTACATTTCATTTTTAGCTGTGGAAACGCCTGCTGTCATCAGGTCAATCATATACGCCAGAAATTTCCAGTTTTGCCGAGATTTAATCCTCTGTCTAAACAAATCGGCTTTACTGAGAGCATCATAAGCCTTA
This sequence comes from Candidatus Aenigmatarchaeota archaeon, assembly GCA_016177025.1. GTDB lineage: Archaea > Aenigmatarchaeota > Aenigmatarchaeia > CG10238-14 > SCSR01 > JACOWB01. The sequence continues at coordinate 38,394 of JACOWB010000011.1, read as the reverse complement.
GCTATTTCTTCTGGGTGTTCATATTCATTCGCGATATTATTTTCTATCCACCAGAAAATTTCTTCTGGATCCTTGTCGACATTGTTGATTGCAAGCTTTGCAGCTAACGCTGATTTGGTTTTGAAAATCATCATCAATGCATCAAATATCGACTGTTCCTTCTCGCGGTAACCTAAAATATCCAAATCGTTCTGTGCAATTTCTTTTTTGCCATGCGATAAACTTTGCAGGTCAATGATAGATGCCCTCAGGTCACCTTCGCCTCTTTTTGCGAATTGGCGAAGAATTCCTTTGTCAATCTTGATGTCTTCCTTCTCAGCTATCTGTTTCAATCTTTTTTCAATATCGAACACTGAGAATTTTTTGAATTCCACTAGTTGGCAACATTCTTTTAATGCTCGCAACTTCTGATCGTAAGGATTGTTGCAAGTGAGAATAACAGGAAACCTAGATTCTTTAATTATTTTTATAACAGCTCCCGTGCCACCCATGTCTTGTCGTCCTGCTAGACCGTCTATTTCGTCGATCAAAAATATTTTTTTTCTTCCAAACAAAGATGCTTGTTTCATCGATTGCCCAAGAACTTCTTCAATTTGTTTTTTATTGCGAAAATCGGAAGCGTTCATTTCAATAAATTCATAGTTGTTTTCTTTTGCAAAAGTTTCTATCAATGAAGTTTTACCAGTTCCGGGTGGTCCATGGAACAAAAGCGACTTGCCCTGCTTCCAGTTTTTTATCCATTTTAGAAAAGTTTCAACAGATTTTTCCTGTCCAACATACTCATTGAGGTTTTTGGGTTTGTATTTGTTTACCCACATGAAATCATTTCTTTGAACTGGTTAGAAAACTTGCTAATAATGCTTCAAGTTGTATCAACTCATTCCCGCCTTCGCTCATGCGAAACTCAAATTCGCCGCACTTTTCTATAAGTTGGACTTTCTTATCTTCTGGCATCCCATCCAAAGAATATATCTGGCGATGAATCTCAGAGACTATATCACTACCTGACAACCCCTGCCTTAACAATAATTCCTGCAATTTTTTTCTGGCGTCCATGAACTTTCCTTTAAGTGCCATATCCAACATGTCTTTCACGTCAGTAGGCTTGGCTTTGCTAGCAATATCATAAACAACATCCTCAGTTATTTTTTCCTTCATAGCTGCAGATGCTTGCATTAGGTTTGATGCTTTCCTCAGGTCGCCCTCGGAAAGATAAATTATTGCATTCGTAGCTTTCTCGTCCATATCCAATTTCTCTCCTTCGGAAATCCTTTCGATGTATTTCTTAATGTCCGCATCGACCAACACTTTGAATCTGAAAACAGCACAACGAGATTGTATAGGCTCGATGATTTTAGAGGAATAATTGCATAACAAAATGAACCTTGTGACATTCGTATAGTTTTCCATAGTTCTTCTCAAAGCTTGCTGGGCTTCCTGTGTCAATGCGTCAGCCTCATCCAGAATTACTATTTTCCATGACACTTTCCCAAAAGGTTTCATTCGTGCGAAATCCTTGACCTTACCGCGAATGACATCGATTCCCCTTTCATCCGAAGCGTTCAACTCCAGAACATTCTGCCTCCAAGTGTCCCCGTATAATTCCTTGGCTATAGCAAGCGCAGTTGTTGTTTTACCGGTGCCAGCATGGCCAGCAAAAAGCATGTGGGGAATGTTCTTGTCTTTCACGAAAGCCTTGATTCTTTCAATGGCATGCTTCTGGTTGATAATGTCGGACAATTTCACAGGGCGATAGCGCTCTGCCCAAATCTGAAATTCCATACTATCCTTTTGTTATCATGCTTTTAAATTTAAATAAAAATTGTCTCAACAGTCCGTATTCAAATCTTTGATATTAAGTTGTACATTTGGACAAACAACACTTGTAACGAACAGATTCTTCACTGTGCTAACACTTAATGGTGTCATAGTCAAGTTAACTAATTTAACGAGCTGGGTACCACCAGCATTCAAGTCACTGCCTAAAGTTATGTTTGTTGTATTTGAAGCAGAAGCTGTCGCCAGTGCAAAGTTGAAGTTTCTGCCGAGACTGTACTGGCCGTTGTTCTGGAGCTGGAACTTGACTACGCTTTTGTTGCCGAATAGTTCTGTGATGCCGCTTTCATAGTGCTGCTTAATCTCAGAAGCCGATAGTGCACGGTTGTATATTCTGATTTCGTCCATAGTGCCGTTGAAAAGTAGAGCACCACCACTATCTCTCCCTATCAATACATTTGCTGAATTGGAGAAAATACCGTCTGGCGCAGGTGCGAAGGACGACTCATTAACCCCTTCAAGCACGCCATCCACCCACATCTCCATTCTCTGACTAGGTATGAAAACTGCGACCACATGATACCATCTGTTGTTTTCGGATTTCAATTGACTGAAGGCTTTTGCCCGACCTTCCGTAGTACCGTTTCCTGATATCACAAATTCAAACCCTTCGCCATTATCAAAGTCTAAGAAATATCCGATGTTGGGTGATGTAGTTCCTTTATCAATAAGCATTGTGTCAGTTACTGTGCTTCTGCTCTTGAAATTAAACCATCCTTCTATGGTGAGGCCTCCAGTGATGTCTAAGCTACTACTGTGAGTTATATTTACAAAATCGTTCACGCCATCGAACATCAAACCATTGCCGTATCTCCCTGCTGTCCAGCCTGAAATTGAGTTGAAATTGAAATTAGTCAGCACGCCATTATTTCCGTATCCAGAAGAATCGGCTGCTGTGGTACCTGAACTTTCATCAAGTCGCATAACCAGACTTAAGTTATACCCGCTAACGCAATAGACAGAATCTTTAGGTACATTAATGATAGCCGCAGAGCAGAGAGCCAAGCTTTCCGATGCATTTTTTACTATACCTGTAGAAGTTTGGGTTGTGCCTGTGAGGAATATCATTACTAGACCGCCTACGCCAATGGTAAATGCAGTTAAAAGAACAACCGCTACCATTGGTGAGATAGCCTTAGCCATATGTTTATTTATAACTTTGCGATAAATATCATATGAAATTATTGAAAATTTTGCCGATAACCCTAATTATCTTCATTAGCGGATGTGCGGCACAACTTGGTGAGACAGTTCAAACTCAGCCAGAAGAAACTGCGACACCACCAGCAGAAGAAACACCGCCACAACTTTCACAAGACACTTTGCAAGGCGAAGTATTGCCACAAGAAGAGCCTCCTACAGTACCTCCATTGCCAACTGCAAGAGAATTCACGATAGACGCTGATGACAGTGGATTCTATATTGACAACAAGGATATTTCCTTGGTTTCGGTTAGTAATGGAGAGCTTGTAAAAATAACGTTTAATGTCAGAACTGTCGGCACTTATTTCGGGGGACTGGATTTCAGGGGATGCGGACAGGACACTCCTAATACGAAACCTGGAGCTTCTATAGAAATTCAGTTCACAGCTGATAGCACGTGCACCATAACTTCTTATTGGCCTTCAAGCGGAGTAGTGAAAGACAATTTGCAGATAATGGTTTCATAAGATTTATATAACTGAATCAAAAGATTACTATGAATAGACTTATTTTCACATTACCTTTAATTTTTGTGGTGTTTTTGGCGGGATGTGCTGCATACGGCCCTAAGGAAACGACTGAAACTGAGACACCAACAGCTATTACAGGTGCAGAAAAGATAGTAGAAATAACTAGCACGGGATTCAGTCCAAATCTATTAACAATCAATGTAGGTGACAAGGTTGTTTTTGTTAACAGGGATAACGCGCCGCATTGGCCCGCAAGCGATGTCCACCCAACACATTGCGAATATAAAGGATGCGGTGTTTTTGACGCTAGGAGGGGGATGGCTCAAGGTGAAAGCTATCCGATGGTTTTTGATTTGGCTGGCAACTGGAGATATCATGATCATTTAAATCCCGGAATGACTGGAAATATTATAGTGCAGTGACATAGTTTAATTTGAATCCTAGTTTGACAGGATGTGTCGCTATTCAATGAGTATTAACTTTCGGTTCTAGAAATCCTATATCATTTTGTTCCATTTTGAAATTTTTAATAAGTTCGTTGTTTGACGCTGGCGAAGCTGGTAAAAACCCAAGGCAGTTACCCTGACCTATAGCATGTTGCACGAATTCTCTTCTTGTCCAGTCGCCATATGGAATTTCTTTTATTTGAGGTACCCTCACTGATCCGGCTTCGCAAACTAGTTCCACGTATCCGTAATCTCCAACAATATATGCTCTTCCGTTTCTTCTATCCTGATGCGAACTTAAACGCGCGTAAGCACGCAATATAACAGTTTTGAAATCGGGGGTTTCACCAGTCATAAAATCCTATAACCTTGTTATATTTATAAATCTTTGAACTCAATAGATTACAGTATGAAAATCTTCTGTCAGACATTATTCAACAATGCGATACCATCTGCAGTAAAGTCAATAATAACAAAAGAACTGCTCGAAACATACGGATATACGCAGGAACAAGTCGCTGAGAAACTGGGAATAACGCAAGCCGCTGTATCGCAGTATTTTAACGGTGTTCGGGGAAAAAAGGTTAACGAGATTTTGTCCAATGAGAAGCTGTACTCCTGGATCAAGAGACTTACGTCAGAAATAGCGTCTGGCAATTTTAGATTAGGAGAAGCTGAATGTGATTTATGCGCTGAGACCAGGAAGGAAGTGAAGGATAAGGAACTTGGTTCGCTCATCTGTCTTTTGGAAATGTATAATCTGAAGGGTGAAAAATGACTGAATTGGAAATAAAGGATTTGCATGTCAGCGTGGCGGGAAAGAAAATTTTGAACGGAGTTAATCTCAAGATTAAGCAGGGCGAACTGCATGCCTTGATGGGACCGAATGGATCTGGCAAGTCGACATTGTCATATGCTCTGATGGGACACCCTAAATACAAAATCGAAGGGGGAGAGATACTAATTGATGGGGAGGGTATAACACAATTGAAACCTGATAAAAGAGCGAAGCTTGGATTGTTTCTTGGATTCCAGTATCCTGTTGAAGTTCCTGGCGTGACTTTGAAGAATTTCATGTGGAAAACCTACAAGAGCATGAACAACGGTAATTCTTCTTTTGTTGAGTTCAACGAAATGTTTTCGGAAAAGTTAGAATCGTTGGGGATGGATAAAAGTTTTGCAACTCGTTATTTGAACGAAGGATTTTCCGGTGGTGAAAAAAAGAGGGCGGAAGTCTTGCAGTTGTCGGTATTAAAGCCAAAGATTGCAATATGCGATGAAATAGATTCCGGTACGGATGTGGATGCTTTGAAGATTGTTGCGAATGGGCTGAAGAAAGCTGTTGAAGAGAACACAGGGATTTTATTGATAACACATTACCAAAGAATTCTGAATCATGTCAAACCAGATTTCGTTCATGTGCTAATTGATGGGAGAATTGTCAAGAGTGGAGATTATAATCTCGCGAAGGAGATAGAAGAGAAAGGTTATGAGGCGATAGCAAATGGTTAGTCAGATAGTAATAGAAAAAAATTATTCCCAATATGGATTCAGAGAACCTGATGAATCTGTTTACAAAACAAAGAAAGGATTATCTAAGGAGATTGTAGAGGAGATATCGAAGATTAAGAAAGAGCCAAAATGGATGCTGGATTTCAGATTGAAAGCTTTGGAATTTTTTGAAAAGAGGCCTGTACCCACATGGGGTGCTGACTTATCAGGATTGAACTTCGATGATATTGTTTATTACATAAAACCAACTGAGCGGCAAGCCAAATCATGGGAAGAATTACCTGACGGAATAAGAAGGACATTTGAGAAATTGGGGATACCAGAAGCTGAAAGGAAGTTCTTGGCGGGGGTTGGATCACAATATGATTCAGAAGTAGTGTATCATAAACTGAAAGAAGATCTAGAAAAGCAGGGTGTGATATTTGCTGACATGGATACAGGAGTGAGAGAATATCCTGAAATTGTTAAGGAATATTTTGGTACGATTATTCCACCGAATGATAACAAGTTTGCTGCTCTGAATAGCTGTGTGTGGTCGGGTGGATCGTTTGTTTATATCCCAGAAAATGTGGAAGTTAAAATTCCATTGCAAGCTTATTTCAGAATTAATTCAGAAAATATGGGGCAGTTCGAGAGAACATTGATAATTGCGGGACCTAATAGCAAAGTTCATTATATCGAAGGGTGCACTGCAGCTACCTATCAAGCAGATGCTTTGCATGCAGCAGTGGTTGAAATCATTGCCCTGCCCGGATCTCACGTCAGATATACCACATTGCAGAACTGGTCAACAAACGTTTACAATCTTGTCACTAAACGTGCACGCGCATATGAGAATGCCTTTGTTGAATGGCTGGATGCAAATTTGGGGTCTAAGGTCACAATGAAATATCCTTCGATATTTCTGGCGGGAAGGGGGGCAAGAGGGGAAATATTGTCAATCGCATTTGCAGGTAAAGGACAAACTCTTGATGCAGGCGCGAAGGCTATTCATTTGGCACCAGACACATCGTCAACTATAATAAATAAATCTGTCAGCAAGGACGGCGGCAAGACTAATTTCAGAGGATTCGTGAAAATATTTCCAGGTGCTGAAAATTCCAAGTCGCACACAAAATGTGATGCACTGATTCTAGATGAAAAATCAAATTCTGAAACGATACCACAGTTGGATATAGACGATAATAGAGTCAATGTCGGGCACGAAGCAACTGTCGGCAAGGTGGGGGAAGAACAGTTGTTTTACTTAATGTCTCGCGGGTTGACAGAAGACGAAGCTATAGCGATGATTATCAATGGATTCTTTGAGACCTTTGTGAAGGAGCTTCCTTTGGAGTATGCTGTTGAGTTCAATCGTTTGATACAACTGGAAATGACTGGTGCTGTTGGTTGAACATGTCATTGAATGCAGAAAAATTTAGGGAAGACTTTCCTATATTCAAAAGAAAAATAAACAATCGGCCACTCGCATTCTTGGATTCTGCATCAACATCGCAAAAACCTCAGCAAGTAATAGACGCTATAAAAGATTATTACGAACAGCATAATGCCAATCCGCATCGTTCGATATACACATTATGCGACGAGGCGACACAGATTTATGAGAAAGCACGTGAGAAAGTTGCGAAATTCATCAATGCAAAGAGCGACAAGGAAATAATTTTCGTCAGGAACACGAACGAGGCGATGAACATACTTGCATATTCTTACGCGATGGAAAATCTGAAGGAAGGTGATGAAATCCTGCTGACGATAATGGAGCATCACGCAAATATTGTGCCGTGGCAGATGTTGCAGAAAAGGGGGGTGAAGTTGAAGTTTGTGGATATAAATGACGATGGAACTTTGAATTTGAACCAGCTGAATGAAATGATTACAAAAAATACAAAAATAGTTTCAGTGACTCACAAGTCGAATGTGTTAGGCACGGTTAATAATGTGAAGGAAATTGGCAGGATTGCGCACGATAATGAAAGCATTTTTATTGTAGACGGCGCCCAAGCTGTGCCAAACATGCCAGTTGATGTGAAGGATCTGGATTGCGATTTTCTTGCATTTTCCGGTCACAAAATGCTGGGCCCGATGAATATCGGTGTGTTGTATGGTAAATCTGATATACTGGAAAAAATGGAACCCTTCATGCGCGGGAGTGATATGATTAAGGAAGTTCAACTTACAGAAACTGTATGGAATGATCTGCCCTGGAAGTTTGAGGCCGGCACTCCGAATGTTGAAGGTGCTGTCGGATTATCTGCGGCGATTGATTATCTAAGCAAAGTCGGTCTGAGTGAAATACAGAAGCATGAGGAGGAATTAAGCGTATACGCCATGGAGAAATTGAATGAAATCAAAGGATTCAAACCTGTTTTTAATGGAACGCTGAAAAATGGTGTCATATCATTCAATATGGTGGGGACGCATTCACATGACGTTGCATATATCCTGGATGAATTTGCTGTTGCGATCAGGTCGGGCCACATGTGTTGCCAACCTTTGATGAGGAGACTTGGCATGCAATCAATTGCACGGGCGAGCTTCTATCTGTACAACACAAAAGAAGAGATTGACACGCTTGCCGAAGGATTGGAAAAAGTCAACCAGGTGTTCAAGGTATGAATTCGGAAATTTATCGTGAAACGATTTTGGAACATTATGCGAATCCTGTAAATGCTGGTGATATTCCGGATGCCGACGCTACCGCTAGGGATTTCAACCCGTCATGCGGTGATGTCGTCGAAATCCAAGCCAAGTTTTCGGATGGGATTGTCAAAGATATAAAATTCCGAGGGGAAGGATGTGCAATCAGCCAAAGCAGTGTTGATATCTTGCTTGGTATAGTCAAGAATAAAACTATTGCTGAAGTGGAAAATTTCACGACAGAAGATTTTCTAGAAATACTTGGAATAGAGCTATCGCCCTTGAGATTGAAGTGTGCTTTGCTCGGGCTTAACACTCTGAAGACTGCGGTACATACTTATCTGACTCGAGTTTGATAAAAGGGACATAGTGAGACACTTGATAGAGATGTTATAACGACGGTAATGATGGAATAGTTAATACCTGTGCAATGCACTGTCAATAAGGTAAGCCAAATTTCTGCCGGGAAAATTTAAAAGATATACAACTGGATCAAGTCTTCTTCGCCTAGCCGAACGATATTCGCTAATTATTTCATGCTGTCTTTCCGGAGGGTGGTGTCTGCGAATACTTTGGAGTTCTCTAAACCTTGTAGCGCACACTGATCCTTGCAAAGCAATATAACTGACAGCTGCACCTATAACTACAAGGCCTTCTTGATATGGCATACAAAAAATAATTCCTTTAAGCACTTAAACTACATAGAATTAAAGTTGATTGGACAATGTTTCTGGAGGCTCTTATAATAATTTTTGGTCTTGTTCTGTTTGAAATAGTGAATAGCGTTGATAACGCCATCATAAATGCCCATGTTCTCAGGACAATGGGAGAAAAATGGCGTAGAAGATTCCTGTTCGTTGGCATACTGACATCTGTTTTTTTGGTAAGGTTCATACTGCCTATCATACTGGTTTGGATAATTGCACCTGGCATATCACTTGCCGATATTGCTAAGATGTTTGGAGGAGATAGTTCGCTGGCCACAGAAGCTATAGAAACAAGCAAGCCACTCATATTGAGTTTTGCTGGCATATTTCTCCTTCTTCTTTATTTCCACTGGCTCTTCATGGAAAAAAAGCTGCACTTGTTCTATCATGAAAAATTATTGAAAGAGCACCATAAAGTCTGGTTTTTTGCTGTTGCGGCGATTTTTCTGGTAGTATTGATGTATTTTGCACGCAGCAATCCGAATATGATGCTGTTTACGGCTATCGGGAGCGCAACATTTTTCATTGTTTATGGATTTAAGGAAACTGCTGCAAGGGAGGAAGAGAAGTTGGTGAAAGGAAGCACTTCAGATATGTCAAAATTTGCTTATCTTGAGGTTCTGGATGCTACTTTTAGTTTTGACGGCGTGGTTGGTGCGTTTGCGTTCACTACAAACCTGCTTTGGATTACAATCGGATTGGGAATAGGCGCGCTTGTTGTCAGGGAACTTACGATCAGAGGAATTAACACTGTCGGAAAGTACAAGTTTCTGAAGAATGGCGCAATGACTGCAATCGGATTGCTTGGAGCTTTCATGACTGTAGAAAGTTTCGGTTTTGACCTGCCCATTTATGTGCCGACATTGATAACAGTAGCGATAATCCTGTATGCATTCTACGCCTCGCACAAGCATTTGAAGGATTTGAAGATTTAGATGCATGGGGAGCTTTCTGGTAAGGTTGTGATTAATAATCTCCCAAAGATTTTATACGGATTCGGTATTAAAACTTCTAGTGCAACTATCACAACAATAATGATGCAGTAACAAAATTCCAGATAAAAATTTATCCACACATGACTAATTAAATCATTATGGATTTCCTAAAAGATAAGGGATATCAGAACATCGATAAGTTGACGAAAAAAGACCTTAACAATGTGATAGCGGATGGTCTGTCATGGCAGATATTTTTCACTTTGACATTCGGTAGCGTGTTCCTTATAGGATTTGCACTATTGTTGGGCGCGACACCAGTGCAAATAGGACTGCTTTCATCCATTCCGTTTTTTGCGAATGTAGCGCAGATAATAGGATCGTATTTCATCGAAAGACGCGGAAGAAGAAAAGGTATATATTTGTCGGCGGCAATTGCCGGCAGACTTCTCTGGATAGCGATAATAATAACGCCTCTGTTTCTGCTTCCTGTCGAGAATTCCATGTGGATGATCATATTTATTTTTGCTCTTTCCAGTATCTTGAGTTCTGTAAGCGGGGTTGCTTGGCTTTCATGGGTGACAACAATGGTTCCCAGAAATATCTTGGGAAAATTCTTCAGCAAAAGGATAGCATACATGAGCTTTCTAGGCGTGGTTGCCGGACTGCTCGCGGGATTTTTTGTCGACTATTTGGGAATCGTCATGTCGCCTCTTAGCGCGTTTTTGATTTTGTTTTCTATAGGCACGCTGCTTGGCATGTTGAGCATTCTGTTCATGAGTCGCGTCAGAGAATTCCCTATTGAGGGCGAGAGAGTGACTTTTGAGAAATTCAAAGATCTTGTGAAGAGCCCCTTCAAAAATCCTGATTTCATAAAGTTTGTGAGGTTCGGCGTCATTTGGGGATTCGCGCTGGGTGTCGCCGGGCCGTTCATATTCGTATACCAGATAAAGGTCCTGGAGCTTGGCTACATGATGATTGTGGCTTTGAGCACGCTGTTTGTCGTGAGTGGCGTCATCGCACTTGGAAAATGGGGTTATATCGTTGACAAGTACGGGGCGAAAAATGTGGTCGCGATAACAGCGCTTATCGTGAGTCTCTACCCGCTGTTCTTTATTTTCATAACCAAGGAGAATTATCTGTTGCTGATCCCGATTAACATACTTTCCGGCATAGCGTGGAGCGGCGTCGATTTCGCGTCTGCACAGATACTGATGAGGTCAGCGCCGCAGACAAACAAATCGGTATACTTCTCGGCATTCACGGCCGCAAGCGGCATCGCGTTCGCAATCGGCCCGATAATAGGGGGACTGCTTGCGAATATTTTCGCTGGCATGTCATATTCGGTTATGTTCTTCACATTCTCAGGATTGCATTTCCTTTTCATCATATCGGGACTGCTCAGGCTGTGGAGCACTTCGTTCATCAAGGACATACACGAGCCTGAAGCCGGTGAAATCGAGGATGTCCTTTCTGACATGAGAACAAACAGGTTCATGGAGGTGTTCGCAAACTTTTATTCCGTGACAAGATTTTCTTTCGGTATTTTGAACATTCCGCTGGCATTTGGCATGCGGGTAGTTGGAAGGAGCGGTGTTATTATCGGGAAAGGTGCAATTCGAATCGGGAGTGGCACTGTGAAGGCGTTCGTTGAAATGGACAGACTGATTAGGATGGCGACAAGTGAGCTGGGAAAAATGGGATACAAGAACAGAATGAACATCATACAACGACTGAACATACTTAATAGGAAGATCAAGATTTTGGAAACGAAGGCTTCGAGAGTTGGCGATGAAAAATCATTGAAAGAAGTCCAAAGCGAGATTGTGAAAGTGCGAACTGATACTAGCACTATATTAAACAAGTTGAAGACGACACCAGAACCGACGAAAGCACCCGAGAATTATATGCAGAAGGTTTTGAATTTGGTTAACAGAATTGCAAAGCGGTGATGCAGGGGGAGAGATTTGAACTCCCGTAGGGACTAACCCGCGAGGTCCTAGGCCTCGTGCAATTGACCAGACTATGCGACCCCTGCGTGAGAATAATACTAGTTTGTGGATTTTAAAACTTATAGAGAATTAGATCCGTATTCGCCGAGATGCTCTTCAGAATTTACACCAAACCACTTTTCAAAATCCAAATTCTTCGCCTTCTTGTAATCATACGGTGTCTTCAATGGTATCCAGCTGTCGAATAGCCTTGCACCTCTGAAACATCTTGCATTCGTAAAAATTTCTTCAAGGTTTTCCCAGTCTATTGGCAACTGACTCTCCTTTATTTGCAATAATGTCGGATTGGCTTTCGCGTCAAAGTATGCTGTCCCTGTATTCGCGTGTTCGCCCTCGGAAAGATTCATGGTGCGCTCTATGTCCATTCTGACTACGCGATTGGTCGAGGAATCAAAAACTATCCTGTCGAACTGTGAAAGACCTGACGAACTGCCGACAAGAGTCACAAAAAATCCTTGCCTTAATCCTTCCATGTGGAATTTTGCAAAGTTCTCCAGATTCAGATTGACTATGTCCGATCCGCCGACATTTATCTTGTGTTTGCTGACATCGAGCACGCCTTTCTCCAAGTAATACTTGAGCACGCCTGCACGTCCCATTCTTACAGGCTCCTCTTTAAGGAAAACGAATTCTATTCCAGTCTTTTTACTAATCTCATTACAATGTTGGATAATCTGATCGGATTGATGCCACAGAGTTATGAAAAACTTTTTGATGCCAGCTTTCACATAAGGGAGTATCGTCCAGTCTATCATAGGCCTTGGATTGCTGCCGATTTCCGTGAGAACTTTCGGTATTTTTCCCTGTGTCACGGGATACCATCTCTCGCTCAGACCGCCGGCATGGACAATTATTTCAGTGTTGTCAAGATACGATTTCCAGTCTTCCATACAACATTAAAGAAAGGTTAGATTTATTAATGTTTATAGCTCACGCTAATCAAAAAAGCCAAAAAATAAAAGAAACTCAATCCAATTTAGGCTATTACCCGGCTAAGCTAGAACTTAGAACTTTCTCGTGCTATGCTTTGGGTAACACTCTCTACAATACACAGGCTTGCCTTCAGAAGGTTCGAAAGGTACTTGTCCTGGCTGACCGCAGTCAGAGCAGGTTATGTCAAACATCTTTCGAGGTCCACCGAAACGGCTGCCTCCACCGAATGCCATCTATATTCACTCCTTTTTATTTTATCTCATACGATACTACAGAAGTAGGCTCGTACAATTCTATAACAGTTGAAAGTATGAGTATTTAAGCTTATTTGTGGCAGAAGCACGGGCAGGATATATTAAAGCCTGTACTAGCCGTTTTGAACCTCTCCAAGTTGCAGCAGACGTGTTTGCTTAGTTCTGGAAACACATCGCTTGAAAGGTAGCTCATTTCCATCAGTAGAATGGTGGCTGTGATTATATTTAAAGATTTGCGCATGCTTCCAGCAAGTGCTCCCTCTGGGATTTGAACCCAGGTTTCGACCTCGAGAAGGTCACGTCCTAACGGCTTTAATTGACCGGGCTAGACGAAGGTCATTGCATCGATTCTAATGTTAATGATTGTTGGTGCGCTAGGCGGAACAACTTACCTGTATGTATCGGATGTTTTCACAGGCAAAACAGCAGCAACATTTGAAATAATTGATGCTGTTAACGACACAGTTACAATAAGGAATTCGGGTACAGGGTCATTAGCATCTTTTAATAACGTTAAAATAGATGGCAATGATGCTGTTTATCGTGTGTCCAAGCAAGATTCCTCGCTTGTAGGCTATTGGAAGATGGATGAGGGAAGCGGAAGCACTATTGCTGATAGTAGTGGGAATATGAATACTGGGAATCTCACAAATATGAATACTACTGGAAATGCTACAAGCGGTTGGAACTCAACCGACTGCAAGTTTGGAAACTGCATGAAGTTTGACGGTATAAATGACCGCATTGTAGTATCGCATGGCAATACTCTTGATTTTGACAACAGCACATCCTTTACTTTGAGTTTCTGGCTGAAGTATGATGCATTAAGAAGGCAGTTTATGTTTGACACGAGGGGCACTGGGCAGGATGGCTGGGCGATAGAAACAAGTGTGGCTGGAACTACAATTAGCATGGGGGGCAGGGATGACGATAGTACCGGTTTTCCTGCAAATGGCGTGTCGATTACCGATTTGGGTTGGCATTTCTATTCTTTTGTTTTGAAGCGCGGAGTTGGGCTAAGTATATACAAGGATGGCGTGCTTGGGAATGGACCTGTACTGCTGACTGGCATTGACAATTTTACAGAAACTTCAAACTTTACTATTGGGGATGTGGCGGGGGGCGGTTTTCCATGCGCCTGCTTGCTTGATTCGGTGACTGTATATAGGAGAGCCTTGTCAGAGCAAGAAATAAAGGCCGAATATGATTTGGGTTCACAGATTAATTCGGGGGAAATAGCCACAATTAAAATCTATAACCAATTATCAAAAGGTACTCACACTTTAAGATTGTGCACATCTAGCATATGCAACACAGCTATACTGACAGTTCAATAGATTTTATTTCTTATATCCTGTGTATTTTCTCGTGAATCCTTTTTTATATCCTTTGTACTTTTTCTTACCTGTTGAATATCCCACTTCGTATGCTATGTCTTCGATTTTCTTTTTAACGTCTTCTGCCATATTTCTTTATTATCCTTTTGAATACAAAAATCTTTGTATGTCGCATATGCGACATTGTTAACAGGTGGGAAAACATGAGATTTGCTTTAATTTTCGACATTCCATTAGGAGAAAAGTCAAGCATGAAACAGGCGCAAAGAATGTTGACTAAAATCGGCGCCAAACACATTCAAAGATCTGTATGGAGTTTTGGCGAGTTGACAAGCTTAATGGATATAGCGTCATTCATCAAGAAATCCGGCGGCGATGCAAGAATCCTAGAAGAAAGATTTGTATTTTAACTGATACAGCAGTTATTTTTATGAAGCTGGTGATTTTTTGTTTGGTAGCCGTCTTGTTTTTGTCGGGATGCGCCGAACCGCGATTTTCTCCGCAAAGCCCAGAATCTACAGAGCAGGATGCAGAAATATCTAAAACTTTCAAACCCGATAAATACATTCTTAATGACGTCCAAGTGACCATTCCGCACGCAATGATTTACGAAAAGGCCCGCTGGAACTCGAGCGAGCTCACTTTCTATTCAAGAATAACCGAGAACACAAGCTTGCAACTTATCCGAGAAGGGATAGAGATCTGGAACAAGGAAGCTACAGGACTGGTTAAATTCACAGAAGTGACCGAATTGGAAAAAGCTCATTTTATCGTCCGCTATGCGACTGCAGGAGAATATAATGAAAGGAATACATCAGCCATAACAGTCACGCTCGGTGAAGCCAAGTTGGATGCAATCGACACCGGCCTCTTCAGTCTTGTAAGATCAGCTGAGATGCTGTATACGCCTACATCAAGCGAATGTGAAAACAAGATAACAATCGTTCACGAAATCGGACATGTCTTGGGATTCGCGCATACGACTGATGTAAAGAGTGTGATGTTCCCTTCCGTAGATTGCAGCGCCAAAATCACAGACGAGATGAAACAGACCCTGAGAAATCTGTATTCTATAGAAGCTTTGCCTGATTTGTACTTCGGCGATGTCAACGCAGAACAGCACGACAAATACATCATAATAAACTTCACGGTCTGGAACAGGGGTCTCATCACATCAGAGAATGTCTCGATTGAAATAAAGCTTGATGATGAAACTAAAATGCATACACTACCAGCCATGAGTTCGGGAGCAGGTTGGATGATACCAGATGCGATTTATACGGAAAGGAATGTTGATTTGATTACTTTGACTATAGATTCTTCTCAAGCTAAGAGTGACTTCGACCGGGATAATAATGCTATAATTTTAAAGCCAATTTAGTGAGCCCAATGGGATTCGAACCCATGACCGTCTCGTTAAGAGCTTCAGCAACACTTGAGCTGCTCTACCATGCTGAGCTATGGGCCCCTAAGAAATAGTTTGTATCTACCTTTAAATTAATTTGAACTGGTTTTTGTCTTCAACTTTGACAAAAGATATGTAACAACTATCGAGAGAATAGTTACAGCAACCGCAGTATAGACTTTAACTATCAAATCCCCTTTTTCAGGAAAAAACACGAATATGACCTCTTTTAAAGCATCATTCCAGCTCAGAGCTGCAACGACACCGAACGCGGAAACGATCAAAGTGACAAAATTGTCCTTGAAGACCCTTCTGAATTCCTGTAACTCCCTTCCAATCGTCAGGCCTCTTCTCTGGTTTTTCCAATTAGGTCCTGTCAATGTGCCAACAGCTTTGCCTATTTTTCGAATAACCATAAAATCAGCGGAAATAGCTATGGTGAACCTTTAATAAAAACATTTCTATTATGCAAACCAACTTTGATTATGAAACTGATCAATTCTATCGTGGGCATTCTGATTCTGGCGATCTTGGTTGTGATTGGTTATAAAAGCGGCCAGATGCTCATTGAATTAAGCTCCCCCATCACACCGATTAATGTGAGCGAATCCAAGTTCAACCTGCCCGAAGAAGAGCCGCAAACGCTTAATTTAAGATGGAACCACTTTCCGTTGACGGTATATGTAGACACTGATTCTGTCAGACAAGACACGGAATATGTTGATGCTTTCAGGGGAGCTCTAGAATTATGGCAAGCATCTACGAATAACACCGTATCATTTTTTGTGACATCCTCTCCTGCCGCTGACGTCACAGTCGAATGGGTATCGAGTCTGAAAGAAAAGGCGATGGATACACTCGGGAATACAGACATTAAGTTCATCAACATTAGTGGGACAGGTCTGATACAAAGCGCGGATATACAGCTCCTAACCAAATCAGGACCTAAGCAATTGAGCACGATCGATATGACGAATCTTGCCATACATGAAATGGGCCATGCCCTGGGGCTGAATCACAGTGATGATGAGAATGATATAATGCATCCGATTTTGGTTGTGCCGTCGAAAGAAATAAAAGGGATTCCTGACAAGGAGGTTAGCAGACTGCAGGAAATATATTCGGTTGAACCGGAACCGGACTTGCGCATAATAGAAGCTAATGTGTCCAAGGCGACTGTAAAAAGGATTACAACATTTTATCTGATCAACATTAGTCTAATAATAGAAAACAATGGTTTGGTTGATGCGATATCCCCGCAGATGGCGATAAGCACTGACGGCATTGCAGTGAAGAACGACACATTGCCTGATATACAGATTGGAAATAGCCTAAGCGTTACGCTTGGTAATCTGCGCGTAGAAAAAGATTTCAGTGCGATAGAAATAATGTTGGACCCCAACAATGTTATAGATGAGCTGAACGAAACGAATAATTTTATTAATGTCGAAGTTTAGCCATTGGCTTTTCTGAACATGAAAGTTGCAACTGCGACAATTTAAGACTTAAGGTGAGGAAACCCCAAAAAAAGTCCTGACAAATTTCTTTTTTGCGATGTCAAGCACTCTTTTACCAATAGGCGTCAGACTATAAGTTATTGTCTTTCCGGACTTTTTCTTTTTGATTAAACCATCTTTGTTTAGCATTCTAAGAGCAGGGTATATTGTACCTGGGCTGGGTTTGTCGCCCTTTCTTTTTTCTAGTTCCTCTGCAATTTCCTGACCATGCATCGCCTTTTTTGAAAGTAAAAACAGTATAAGAAATGAAAGCATTCCTCTCATGTCACAGCAGTAATCTTTTCTCATAAGATATATTGGACGTCCGATACATTTAAATACCTGTCAAATCAATATATCGTATGGCCGATATAAAGGAGGTGGCGTTATAATGTGTGGTGAATTTGGAGCAAGAGGCTTTCTTACAAAGGATGAAAAGGTAGAGATGCTTAAGGAATACAAGGATAATCTGGAGAAGGAAGCCAAAGGTGTTGGCGAACGAATTAAAGAATTGGAGAAGAACAACTAATCTTCTCCTCTTTTTTGTGATTATATGAAATGGGATGAACTTGCGAGCGATGCGCAGATTCAAGCTACGGTTAAAGCGCTTAAAGCAAATGGAATAGACGCCATCGTAGTTGAGAATGGTGAAGAGGCAAGGGAGAAAGTTCTGGGGATTTTGCCTGAAGGATCAGAGGTCATGAACATGAGTTCCACGACCTTGGACACCATTGGCTTATCAAAGGAGATAATGGAATCTGAAAAATACAATTCTGTGAAGAAAAAATTAATGTCAATGGACAGAAACACTCAGGGTGCGGAGATGCAAAAATTGGGTGCAGCTCCCGAATGGGCAGTTGGAAGTGCGCATGCTGTAACCGAAGACGGAAAAGTGCTAATTGCATCCAACAGCGGCAGCCAGTTGCCAGCCTATGTATATGCTGCAAGTCATGTTATATGGGTTGTCGGTGCGCAAAAGATAGTCAAAAATCTTGATGAAGGACTCAAAAGGATTTACGAATATACTTTTCCATTAGAAGATGAAAGGGCGAAAAAAACTTACGGTGTTGGTAGCGGGGTTAACAAGATTCTGATTGTAAATAAAGAAAAAATGGCTGGAAGGATCACAATACTGTTTGTTAAGGAAAAACTTGGGTTCTAGAGCTATTTAGATTTTTTTTCTTTGAAATTCAATGAAGCGGAATTTATACAGAATCTTTTTCCTGTCGGTTCTGGCCCGTCATCAAAAACATGTCCGAGATGACCGCCGCATTTCTTGCACAAGACTTCAGTCCTCTGCATGAATAGACTATTATCAGGCTTGGTTTCCACGTTTTCTTTTTTGGCAGGTTTCCAAAAGCTGGGCCATCCTGTACCGGACTCGTATTTGGTATCGGAGGGAAATAATTCAGCCCCGCATCCAGCACAGATGTACATTCCTTTCTTCTTGTTCTTGTAGTATTTTCCAGTGAACGGGGTTTCGGTTCCCTTTTCTCTTAGAATGCGATACTCTTCTGGAGACAGACATGTTTTCCATTCTGTGTCAGACTTTTGCATTTTTGATTTCATGGTTGAATGAGCCCAGAGGGATTTGAACCCTCGACCCACTGGTTCCTTCCTATCATCTTGGATCAATATGCTTTTTAACATATAGTTAAAAGCCAGGTGCTCTGCCATGCTGAGCTATGGGCCCTTATTATTAGTTTGGAATTATCAAATAAATTTATAAACTTAAGAACGCTTGTGAAATTAATGCATGTCATTGAACTAAGCGGATACACCTGCTCTGGAAAGAATACCGCAGGAGAGATGATAAAACAGGCTTGCCCTGATATTAACATCAAGATACTGGACATGACTGAAAGAATACTGATACCTGAAGCTGTGAAAAGAGGCATGCCTATAACGAGAGAATCCCTGAGGTCCTTGTATGTGAAAATGGGTATATCTGCATATGAAAGATTGCATCAACTGGCGGTCGAGGGTGGCACAGGCGTTTTAATTACTCCGAATGGCAGGCTGTTGGCGACAAGAAACTATTTTACAAGTCTGGGTTATCCGTATACGATGGGCTGGGTCGAAGCGTCTGAAGAAACGAGGTTTTCAAGATACTTAAGACGGGAGAAAGAGGGTGAGAAAACTATAGCGACAATCGAAGATCTGAGAAAGATTGATGACGAGGACTCAAGATTAACTGACATGGGAAAGATAAAATCCGGGAATCATTTTGATTTGGTGATTGATAACAATGTCGACGGCTTGGGAAATTTGAGACATGAGTTGCAGAGATTGAATGGAACGCTTTTACCATCGTCAATAAGATGTTGATATGAAAAAAATCTGCGTTGGTTTGTGCGGGCTTACTTGCTCCGGCAAGGACACGGTCGCGAACATTTTCGCCAAGCACGGATTTAAAAAATACAGCTACACAGAAAAAGTTTTGGCGCCAGTCGCGAAAAGCAAGAATTTGCCTCACACCAGAGATGCGTATAGAGTGCTTTTGCAAAAGTTGGGCAGGAAAGCCGACGAACTTCTCTTCGAAGAAATATTGAAAGAAAAAGGAACTAAAATAATAATCCCAAACATACGGACTAGTTCAGCGCTTGATTTTTGGAGGAACAAGAAGGATTTCAAGTTCTATTTGGTCAAGCTCGATGCCGATTATAAAATCAGATACAAAAGATACCTGTCGCGAAAACGGGAAATTGATCCCATGGTCTCGAAGGAAGATTTCAACGGAGTCGACGAAAAGGACAAAAAGGTGAATGACTTGGGGAAGATTATCAATCATGAAAAATTTGATTTTGAAATTTCAAATAACGGCGATCTTCAGGAGCTTGGAGGCAAGTGCATCATGATTATCAAAACTTTGTAGCTACAGCTTTCTCATTCTGTTGATGTCGTGTGTTTTCCAAGCGTAATCCTTTATCTTGGCGCTCTTGCCGAAACCGCACGCAGAGCATTCTCCCTTCTGCATATGAAATGATACTCTTCCGCATCTCCTGCATCTTGTATGCTTCAGCTTGGAGTGAAACTTTCCCATTGAGGGCGTTCCTTTTGACATAATTAACTCATTAGAGTTGGTGGTATTTCTTTTTAAGTTTAATGATGACCCATATGGGACAGGTGTTTATTTCATTTTCCAACTGATTGTTTAAATAAAAAGGTAAATAGTTATTTATTATGTATTTTGTTAGTTGGTATTAGCATGCCTTATGAAAGCAATTTAATAAGTGGTTTAGTTGCTGGCGCTATCGGAAATTACATAGGTAGTTAAGGTATAGCGAGTATTTACCAGTATCTGACCGGGAAAGACGAATCTTTATTTTGTGGGACAGTAATGGGACTTGTTATGCTTGGGTCTGGCGTAGCATATGGCCCTAGAGTTATAAGACATGTGCGTAGAACATTTAGAAGACAAACTGAGATTTGAGAGCTTTCTTGCCTATATGTAAGACGTATTACATTAGAACTCGGGAAATAATACACTATCAAATGTCGCATATACGGTATCAACAAGTTTTTCTATCCTCTCACATATATCATGTTATGGAATTCAAGGAAATCGCCAAAGGCGTGAAGATACCTGTTGTTGGCTTGGGCACATGGGGCATGGGTGGTGGGACGTTCCCTAATCATTTTACCGACAAGCGGTCCATCGCAGCACTGAGGCATGGGATAAAACTTGGAATGACGCACATCGATACAGCAGAAATGTATGCCAACGGTCACACAGAAGAAGTTGTCAGTGAAGCGATAAAACCATTTGATAGGGAGAAGCTTTTCATAACATCAAAGGTACTTCCCAGAAACTTCAGATATAATGATGTAATTGAAGCGGCTAAAAGAAGCTTGAAGAGATTGAAAATAAAACAGATGGATTTGTATCTTCTGCACTGGCCTAATCCGGATATACCTTTGAAAGAGACCATGCGTGCTATGGAATACCTGCTTGAACAAGAATTGACAAAATTTATCGGTGTTAGTAATTTTTCTGTTGAAGAAATGAAAGAAGCACAATCGTATCTAGACGGGGCAAAGATAGTCACTAACCAAGTTGAGTACAGCCTGCTTGAAAGAGAGCCTGAAAAAGAATTGATACCATTCTGCCGGAAAAATAAAATAATTTTTACTGCCTACAGCCCGCTTGGCCATGGAAAACTTGTGAAAAAGAAAATACTCTTGCTTGGTGTCCTTTCGAAGAAATACAACAAAACACCTGCACAGATTGCACTTAACTGGTTAATATCCAAAGATTCTGTGATAACAATACCGAAAGCTTCCAACATAAATCATGTGGAAGAAAATGCCGGAGCTGTTGGTTGGAAATTGGAAAAGAGTGACATGGAGCAATTAGATAAATTCAGATTATGAATTCTGATTCTAACGCCTTTATGAATGTTGAAAAATCAATAAAAGATGGGATTATGAAAATAGAAGATTTGAATTTGAATCCAAGCTTACTTCGGTCAATAAAAGATTTGGGATATACCGAACTGACACCAATCCAAGAGAAATGCATACCTGAAATACGGCAGGGTAAAGATGTTGTTGGACAGTCAAGCACCGGGTCGGGGAAGACAGTTGCATTCGGTCTGCCGATTCTTGAAAAGATTGAATCAGGCAATGGAATACAGTCACTTATACTAACGCCTACAAGGGAACTCTGCGTTCAAGTCACAGATGCTATAAACGCTTTGGGAAAACACATGCACGCAAAAGCTACAAGCATATACGGCGGAGTAGGCATAGAACCCCAGATACAGGCGATAAAACGGGCTGATATAGTTGTCGGGACACCCGGAAGGATAATAGATCATCTCCGGAGAAGAACCATCAATTTTGAAAACGTCAAGTTTCTGGTGCTGGACGAAGCTGACAGGATGTTCGACATGGGTTTCATCGAAGATGTTGAATTCATCATAAGCAACGTTCCAAAAAAAAGACAAACTCTTCTGTTCAGCGCGACTATTCCCAATGAAATCCACAGGCTAGTCGAAAAGCATCTTCATTCGCCGGTTGTAATTAAAACCCAGATACATGTGGCGAAGCATTTGCTGAAACAAATCTATTATGATGTAAGGCAGGCTGAGAAATTTTCATTGCTCGTCCACCTTCTTAAGAAGAATTCCGATGGGTTCGCTCTTGTGTTTTGTGCGACACGCAGGGAAGCTAATATCGTCGGGAGAAATTTATCTGCACAAGGAATACGTGCGATGACAATACACGGCGGTCTGACACAGGGCAGAAGGCTTGACGCGATTGAAGCTCTGAAAAAAGGGACGATAAATGTCCTGGTTGCGACGGATGTCGCTGCAAGAGGCCTTGACATCAGGAATGTTTCGCATGTCTACAATTATGATGTTCCGAAAACTTCTGAAGAGTATGTGCACAGAATCGGAAGGACTGCGCGTGCAGGAGAAGAAGGCGATGCGGTCACCATACTGGCAGAAAGGGACTATGACAATTTCAGAAATGTCTTGAGAGACCACAGCCTGGATGTTGTCAAAGCAGACAAACCTGAATTTGAAATAATAGAATTCAGCCGCCCGCAGAGATTTGGCAGGGAGGACAGGTACGATAGAGGACCGAGCAATTACAGAGGACCCAGAGGCTATAACCGTCATGAAGAAAGAGGTCGCGGTAGAAGATTCCAATCAAGAAGAAGGTCTAGATCCTCAGATAGGGGAAGAAGACGATAGAATTTTTTATTTGGTTCATATCTGCCTCTAACCTCGGATTATTTTCGGTTTTTGTCATACATAAAATAAACCACGATTACAGTAGCGTTACTGACAACACCAACAGTATAACTAACAATTAAAGGCAAACTTCCGATGCTAATGCCGTAAAGTAACCACGTAATTGCGGTCGCAAGGAGTATCAAATACATCGGTAATGCTATCTCTTTCGACTCTCGAAGTTTCTCTATTTTAAACGCTTGTAAAAAGAAACTTGCGGCTGCAATAGTGCCTAATGTCATCGCTAGTATTTCTATCGGTTCCATCTAATTCTAACTTAGGTTTTGGTAACTAAAACTTTACAATATTTCCACTAAATCAGCCGCATTCTGCAGCGATGCTGAAAATCCCGCATCCGCGCCTATGACTACAGTCCTTTTGCCGTATTCCTTGGCCTTTTGAATCACAGGTAAGAAATCGGCATCGCGTGTAACAAAAACCACTGTGTCAACTTCCTTTGTTATGATAGCATCCATCGCAGATGTCGCCAACGACACATCAACGTCGGCAGACGTTTCCATATCGGCCTTCATGCCCAAGACCATCACACACTCGAAACCTTCGTTGATGACAGCCTCTATGAGCTTCTCGGGCGCATACTGGTTTATGAAAACCTTTGCTATCGCTATCCTGCCGAATTTTCGCGAGATCCTTCTAACCTCGCCCAAGTCTATCATAAACTCCTTTCGGAGCATGTTAGGACCGTCGACAAAAATGGCTACGTTACCGTAATCGCTTCTTGTCGGTCTTCTTTGATACATTAAATCACTCCTTTTAATTTATTCGATTTTTAATTTCTGGCATTTACCAGTTGAATTCTTCGCTTTTGACAGAAGTCGCAGTCCCGGTGATCTTTAGCCCACCGTTTTCTAATTGTGCATACGCAACCAAACTATTTAAATCCAGCGTGCTCTGGCTCAAGTAGGCAACAGCTTTCAACGAGCCGTCCTTGCCGTATTTCTCAATCTTGCCTGAAGGCGTAACCATGGAGATTGTGTTCGCGTTTATACCGCTCACAGAAAACGCAGTGGGAATAACTTCAAACTCAAAGCTTATTGGGGTGGCCGCGGTGTATTTGTTATCGTTGACCTTGACTGAGTTCGAGCTTCCGGTAAACAAAATACTTCCGAATGGACTGTATTGAAATGTTCCTGAGAAGCTTTCCACAGACGCTGAGCATCGTGCATCTTCGGTCTCTACGTTTAACCCTCCGACGGTGACCAAGCTGCAAATGCCCTCAAACGAGAATGGGGAAGACGCTATCGAAAAGCTCTTTCCGTACAATGCCGTCACGCCTGTGCTTAGTGACAAGCCAAAAGGTTCTTTCTGCGCCGTGCTCTGCACATCAGCGAACTTTCCCACTTTGAATGACTGGAGAAATTGCTGCCCTGTGTTGGCATAGGCAATCAAACCCATTATGCCGCCTATCAGCACAAGAGCCAGGATGAGCTTAAAATGACCACCGGAGTGGCTGTGTTCTGTCATAGAATTCTACTATATAATTGAAAATTTATTAATATTAAGTTGCGATTTAGGGTTGTCTCAATGCTTCGTCTATAATCCATTGTGCTAAACCAATTGTTGTAGGATTTATTCCAGATACCTCATGATCATGCAGGGGCATATGTGAATGAAGCACTGATGCCTCACCGCGATGGTAACCAGAATTAAAGGGTATTCCTCTAACTACAGGTTCTCTTTGTATGCTTATACCGACGACTTCAGGTTGCCCATCTCTCCTTAAAGGGTATGCTGTAACACGACCAGTTACACAGTTTTGACCTGTTATTTTATGATATCGTATATCAGTGCCCCAGAGGGAAAATCCTTCAGGAATTGAATTTACTTCACAAAGACCTATAGGAGACCAAAAGTCATAAAAAAAACCTCTGTTTTCAGGAGGCACTTCACTTTCGATTTCAAATCTTTTTTCCTCTTCATTCCAGCGAGCAAAACCTTCTTTTATAGCTCTTTCGTAATTTTCTCGTATTTGTCCTTCTCCTACATACCTTCTAAACCACAACTTCCTGACATCATCTGGATTGTTAAATTCTACAGCTTCACGGATTTTAACTAAACCTGCTTCATCAAAAGAATACCCAATAGGAAATATTAACCTCAAACCGTCTTCATCATACCACAGCTCTTGGAGACCTAATTCTCCAGCGACTGTTCTGTTTACACCACCTGCTAAAACTTTATTTCCTCCTACACCGTAAGTATACAATCCTCCATCAGTATCTCTAAAGTAAGTCTGTCCACTTCTTCGAAGTGGTT
This sequence comes from Candidatus Aenigmatarchaeota archaeon, assembly GCA_016177025.1. Classification (GTDB taxonomy): domain Archaea; phylum Aenigmatarchaeota; class Aenigmatarchaeia; order CG10238-14; family SCSR01; genus JACOWB01. Next base: position 13,193 of record JACOWB010000011.1, on the reverse strand, counting down.
CCAAAAGTATCCTGCCTTCTTCTAGCGTTCTTGTTAACTCAGTAAGATTCATATCAATTCTTGAAGAGTTACTCATATATAAGCTTTTCTATTCTTCACTACATATTAGTGACAACGTCTGTTGTGTCGGTATGGACAAACTCTAATTATATAATATCTGCGGTGACAAATTGATATAATGTCGCAGGCAGAGATACTGAACTATTTGAAAAAAACTGGCAATGGTACCATCAAAGACTTCACCAAGCACACAGGCAAGAGCAGGACATCTGTAGCCATCAGTATAATGAAGCTGAAGCGTTACGGTGAGATAAGTCGGATAGGATGGTCGATTGTCTCAGGCGTCAAGCTCGCCCTGTACAGCTTGAATAAGAAGATAATGTTGCTTTAGACAGAATTTATTTAAATGAGCACTGCGAAATCTTGAATACTTCTGAGTGGAAAAATGCCTTTATTCGGGGATACAAGCTTCATCGGGACTGCAATCTGGATAGGATTTTTTGTAGTGATGATGTTCTTCTATCCTCGCCTAATGCTCATGCAGATGTTGGGGAAGCTTGAAGGCACTGCGCTGATGCTTGAAGGTTATACCCACAAAACCAAGCAGATAGTGCTCAGAAGGATATCTAACAAACCATCGCATGAACTGAGAGAGAAGGTCGGAAACTTTATGGAGTTTTTTGCAATCGAGCCTGTAAATCTTGATCCTTACGGGATATTGAATAAATTGAACCATCTTGTCGAGCTCGTGGAAGACAAGTTCAAGGACTTCAGCAAGGAAGTGGCTCCTAAGATGAATCCCGAAGATCAAGCGAGCCTTGTTGGCGGATTGTCGGGCGCCATTAGCATGAATCAAATCGCAAAAATAGTGCGGCATTTTGTTGAAACTATAAAAAAAACGAAGAGTTTGCAACTGGCGATGATTCTTCAGATGCAGATGCCGTTTATTGAAAAGGTGGCCAAAGCCATGCTCAACGGGACTGAAACCATGGCCAACGGATGGCCGATGGGCGACTCAATCGGACCGATGGTCGCATCGCATATGATCGGCGACTCGCGAGGAAAAGATATCAGGGACACGATTGTTGCAAGGAAGAAGATCAAGGGAAGGAGTGTTGTTATAATAAAGGCGAAAGGCCCGGGCGGAAGATTGGGAAAGCCGTGGGAAGTTGTAGAAAAGGAAGTCAGGCGTGGTAAGGTGGCGAAGATAATTTCTGTTGACGCTGCAGGGAAATTGGAAGGGGAAAGGACAGGATCAGTTGCGGAAGGCATTGGAGTTGCAATGGGGAGCTTCTATCGTGCATTTATTGAAAACGTCGCGACAGAGAAGAAAGTTCCTATAGAGTCTGTTGCGATCAAGATGGCGCCTGAGGAAGCGATAATGAACATGCCTTTGGATGTTTTGAAGGCTGTGCCGAGGGCTGTGAGCATTGTCGAGCAGAATATCAAGAACACCAAGAAAAGAGGGACTATCATTCTTTTAGGCGTTGGGAACACTAGCGGCGTCGGGAATGACAAGAAATCTACCGAAGTCGCGGAAAAGAAAGCGAAAGAGATATCAAAGATGATGAAAGGAAGGGCAGAGCAGGAGAAACAGGGGAAAAGATGGTTTGGTTTTTAGACAAGATATCCTCGTACGCCATTTCTTACCACTTCTCTAGCATACCTTTGGGAACGAAGAAAATTAAATGCCCAACCAATTTCTACACAATTGTCACCATAGATTTGGCGAGCTAAATGACGAGATGCGTCCTCGGAAACGAATCTTCTGGAACTACTAGGGCTTTTAGTTGAGTTTTGTATTAAGACTGCACGTAATCTGTAAGCTTGCTGCTGATTGCTATCACTAGACTGACTCATCCTTTGACCGACCTAATTTTAAAATGAAAAGTTGAAGATAAACAAGCAATTTTGTTGTCCAGTTCTTTGAAGAAATCTCCGCCTGCTCGCATCCCCTTCAACTGACCACGAACAGCAGATTTGACAGCTAATGCCATTATCATCACACCTCCAATAATTCTAATTAAATGCCGGTATTTAAATGTTATTTTTCAGTTCAATTTTATGTATTCGGCAAACTCGACGATTTGGGTACCTCACCCTTATGGGAATGCCGCTATACCGGAAATTCTTGGGGACGCAACAGTCCTTCTGGGGCAAGGAGAATTGAGGCGACTTGCTGAATTAAGACAAATGAGTTTCGTTTATCCGGTTAGACCGGGTGCCAATGTTACTAGATTGGAGCATAGTCTAGGTGCAGGTTATTTAGCAGGAAAGATAGGTGAATGGTTACGCTTCAGTAGAGAAGACGTAAATGCTCTAAAGCTCGCTGGCGTATTGCATGATTTGGGTCACCCATTTTGGTCCCATACTGGGGAAACCCTTTTACAAGAACTGACTGGGAAAAGTCATGAAAGCATGACATTAGAAAAGTTAGAAAGACTTAAACCTTTGTTGGAAAATATTGTTGACTATGCAAAAGTTCGAAGTATGTTAGATGGTTCGCATCCTTATCATCAAATAGTCTCTCATCATGCTTTGAGTGCGGATAGACTGGATTATATTGCAAGGGATAGACATCATGTGGGTATGCCTCAAACAGATACTACTGGAGTATTACCTTACTTGTGGTTTGATGGAGAAAGTTATGGCGTATTATATCAGGGATTAGGACAAGCGGAAGCTGTTGTAAATTCATATGCGTTTAACTATATGGCAGTGTATCTAGATGAAGCCCCTACACTTATTGCCACAGCTATGTTGAAGGCATTATACAATGCTATCAAGACGGATGGGATAGATCCGTATGAGATGTGGAATTGGGATGACATAGAAGCTATGAACACCGTTAGACATTCTGCAAACCCAATAACACAAAGTGTATACAAGACCGTTTTTAGTGATAATTTTAACCAACCACACTTGTGGATGGTAGCACGAATAAAACGTGCTGTAAGAAAATTTTCTGTACGTAATGAAGAACTTGTAGATGATCAAGAATATGATAAACTGGTTCAATCTGTTAGTTCACTAGCTGATAGAGATAAAACAGAAAGAAAAGTAGCGGAATTAACGAAAGTCGATTCTGCAGATGTCATTCTCTTCACAACTTCTGGAGAAAGAGTAAAGAAAAGTGCCGATAATGTAGCGGTATCTTATCCAAACGGGAAAAGGGACTTGTTTGAAGTAAATCCGGAGTTGAAACAACGAATTGACTTTTTAGCATCTGATCACGATTCCATTTGTTTAGCTGTAGGTTCTAATAGTACACAGAATGTTTCAGAATTGATAAGAGAAAAAGGATTTGTTAGACTTCTTCACGAATTAGAACAATTGTAAAAATTGAAAGAATTAATAGTTTAAATCTCATCTTCACTTTGTGCCTGAAACATTGCTTAAATTCTGGGAGAACGACCAAGGAATTCCTGTAGAAGAATTCACCGACGAAGAAGTTCAGACTCTATCGAATGTTGTATCGAATACCGACAGCAATATCTTTGCGTGGAAAATTGGCGATATACTGACACCGGAACAAATTGGAGCATTGCTATCGAGATACAGTAGGACAATTTTTACAGGAAAGAAACTTTTCCTCAAGGAATTCCTGCCGAACAAAGACAGGGGAAGGGAATTTTTCGAAGCATGGCTTGTTGACTATGGTGATGATTCTATTCAGGAAATGTCTGGTGGATTGCCTGTTTCATGCGAGTTCGTATCAAATTTGGCTGTAAAGGAAATAGAAGAATCTCGGATAGGTTCGTATATCGAAAAATCCACACGATATGTTTTCTTCGACAAGACTCTTCCTAATGGAGAATTCATGTTCTACAAGGATCCTGATATACTCAATTCGCGGTATGCTGATGAGTACTTGAACCTGATGAGAAGTCTGCTCGCATCATATACCACGCACATGGAAATGATGTTAAAATATATATCAGATTTGAATCCTTTCGAGTCGCAAACTTTCAGGATTGGCGATGCGATAGTAAAAGTTTCCGAGTTGACGCCAGAAATAGAAGAAAAATACGGGATAACAGAAACTGATTTAAAGAAAGCATATGACAACTCTGTGAAAGCGAACGCACTGGATTTGATAAGGGACTATCTTCCGATGGCAACATTGACTCATGTCGGCATAAACATGAACGCACGCTCTTATGAAAACCTTGTATTAAAATTATTATCGTCGCCATTGGCTGAATCCAAATGGATTGGTCAGAATATTTATGCAGAATTGAACAAGCTTGTTCCTTCGCTAATTAAACGAGTCCCAGACAAACATGGCATGGCATATCAAGAATTTTTCAAAGGAAGAACTGAAGACACCTTCAATCTAGTAAATCAGGTATTGGCTGGTGTGGAGACGAATGATTCAACGGAACAATTTAGACTAGTCGGATATACAGGAAAAGGCGCGGAGAATCCCGATGATACGACTCAGGTCATTTTGACTGCCAGCATACTTTACAAATTCGGCCACGGTCATTCGATGAGCCAGCTTATAGAAAAAGCTATCCTCATGCCCCGAGAGGAGAGAAAGAAAATTATCGCTGCATATGTCGGCAATAGGGTCAATCGCAGGCACAAACCTGGAAGAGCGTTTGAAAGCGTGGAATATCTCTTTGATCTCAATGCAAGAGTCGGGATATTCCGTGATATACAAAGGCATAGGGTATGCACGCAGGAGAGGCAGAATTTCACAGTAAACCTCGGTTACAATACAAGAAAGGAGTTCAAGGAAATAGGTATATCCGATGACTATGAAAACAAGATGCGGCAGGTGATAGATTTGTTCAATAAACTGCATCCCATTCTTCCGTTTCAAGCGCAGTATGTCGTGACTTTTGGATTTAACACACGATGGTATTACCGACTGAATGCAAGACAGCTGTTTCATTTATGCGAATTGAGAACAACTCCTGGCGGACATCCGGATTATAGAAAGCTAGTGCAGGATATGTTCTACGCCGTCCAGAAAGTCCATCCCACAGTTGCAGCGCATATGAAATTCATTAATTTGGAGGACAGACCATTGGGCAGGTTGGAATCGGAAGTTAGGATCGCTGTCAAGAAGAAAGCACTAGTCATAAAACAATAAAATACCAGAAATTTATCTTAGATGCACAATTCTAGAAAGGTTTTAATGTCATAAAACCATAGAAAAATAGAAGGTATAAATTATTTCGGAAAATGAAAGGCAAAAGGGGTTATCACATATGCGCAGATTTGTATGGCTGCAGCAAGAAATTGTTAGATGATATTCGATTCGTTAAGACGACTGTCAAGGAAGCTGTAAAGGCATCTGGTTTGGAGTTGATAGGAATACGACTCCATAAGTTTAATCCGCATGGCATTACAGGCTATGCCTTGTTAAAAACTTCTCATGTTGCATTGCACACATGGCCCGAATTCAACTATGCTGCGATAGACGTTTTTTCATGTGATGGAAAGAAAAAAGCCGAGAAAGCGATGAAATTTCTATTGGAAAAATTCAAACCGAAACATGTCAAGAAGACTTCTTTTGAGAGAAAATACACTTTGACAGGATGAACTGCATGATTGAAAAGAAAATATCCAAGTTTAAAGATAGTCTGGTTTTTTTTGATAAAAATATGCACCCAGCTTTCGGAATCAAAAAAATCCTCTTCGACGGCAATAGTAAATTCCAGAAAATACAGGTTGCAGAATTCTACGGGTTAGGGAAAGGATTAATATTAAATGGGGAGTCTCAATTCTTTGAAACGGATGAGGAATTATACCATTCCTCATTTGTAGAACCTGTTTTGAAGAATAAAGTTGTGGAAAAGATTTTGATATTGGGCGGGGGGGACGGAGGCGTGGCGAGAGAAGCTCTGAAACACTCTATAAAGGAAATTAAAATTGTGGACATAGACGAAAGGGTTACAGAAGTCGCAAAAAAATATTTTAAAAATTTCAGAAAAGTATTTTCGAATCCAAAAGTTAAGATAATTAACCAAGATGCATTTCATTTTGTTTTAAATAACGATGAGAGGTTCGACGTGATTTTTGTTGATTTGACGGATTTTGAAATTAAAGAAAGTAGTCGACAGGTTAACAGGCTTTACCAGATTGGATTTATCAAGAGTGTAAAGAAACTTCTTAGGAAAAATGGCGTGCTAGTTTATCAAATCTCCGGATACTACACTTATCCTGAAGCTGTAAAACATATGAGAAAGGTCTTCAAGAACGTTTTCAAGAGTTCGCATGTTTATGGAGTATTCATTCCGACTTTTTTCGACCTTTGGTGTTTTATTGCAGGAAGCGACAAACAAATGGACCTCGCGGCTGACAAAAGTTCGAAAATGTTTAATGTCTTTGAGATTACCAAGAAACCAGAACAAGTCAAGACATTATAATTGGTTTATAACAGAAATTTGTAAACAAAAAACGCGGCAATATTCGTAATTGAGTTGGTTAAAAGGAACATGAAATACATTCCACCTATTCCACCAAGCAATCCTGTAACAACACTAGAAGCAAAATAATAAACCACCAAAGTGACCCAGAATCCTTCTATACCAAATAGATATCCCATAAAAACAGCCAGTATCTGCGTGGGAAAGGACAATATAATAAAACGAGCTATCCGCATGTGCATGAAAGCATGCAAAACTAAAATAACCGCAGCTAAGACAACACCTTCATAAACACCAAACTTGATCGCGGCAAGCCACGGCGCAAAAAATAAAAAGTCGGTCCCGTCTATATGCAGGAATTTTTTCGAGAACAGATCCAATATGTAATTTCCCGCGATAAAAACAAATGAAAACATAAGGAACTCGGTTGTCAGGCTTAATGGCATATGCTAGAATACCACAGTTAACGTTTTAAATGCTATACGTGGCAGAAACACATGCAATATATATCAAAATTGACCAAGCTCTTCTTAAAAGTCTCCATATGGCAACAAAGATGCGTCTTTCTTGAAGGGTACACGTCTCCCGATTTAAAGCTCATTGCAACCCTGGATATAAAGGAAATTGTTTGCAAAGTTCAAATACCTTTTCCCTGACCGACTTTACAGTTCCGTTATTTTTGATTTCTTCCCTGAACTTTTTCAGGTATTCCGCACGTTCATCCTTGTTCTCAGGTAAATGATAATCCTTTGCGGTATGCACAACTTGCGATATTAACTTTCCTATAATTTTCATCTCGTTCTCCTTCATTCCTCTTGTTGTCAGAGCTGGCGTGCCTAATCTGACTCCGCTTGGATAAAACGGCGATGAGGGGTCATTTGGAATGGTGTTTTTATTCAAAGTAATTCCTGCTGTCTCTAAAGCATCCTGTATGAACACGCCATTGCCTTTGCCGAAAGGCGTCAGATCTATCAACATCAAGTGTGTGTCTGTTCCGTTCGTAACAAGTTTCAACCCATTATTCATCAATTCTTCAGCCAGAGATTTAGCATTTCTAACAATCTGCTGCCCGTATTCTTTGAACTCTGGCTTTGATGCTTCCAACAAAGCAACGGCTATGCCGGCAGTAGTATGGTCATGCGGACCGCCTTGCAATCCGGGAAACACGGCTTTGTCAACTTTATCAGCCAACTCAGGATCCTTATCCAGACCTTTCTGCGTTACCATTATAATCGCTCCTCTAGGACCGCGCAAGGTTTTGTGTGTCGTTGTAGTGACTATGTGAACATAAGGAACAGGACTTTTGTGCGCACCGGATATAACCAATCCGGATATATGTGATATGTCAGCAGCAAGATACGCTCCAACTTCATCGGCAATTTTTGAAAATTCTTCGAATGGAAATTCGCGAGGATATGCCGTAAATCCAACCCAGATGAGTTTCGGTTTATTTTCTTGCGCTAATTTTCTAACTTCGTCGAAATCTATGTAACCGTCTGGCTTCACGTGATATTGCACGCTTTTCCAGAGTTGTCCTGTGGCACTAGTCTTCCATCCGTGAGTCAGATGCCCGCCGTGGGTTAACTCCAGTCCCATCGTAACATCCCCCGGTTGGCAGACAGCAACGTGAACAGCGAGGTTAGCTGGTGAGCCGGAATAGGGCTGGACATTTGCATGAGGGACTCCGAAAAGTTTTTTCGCTCTTTCTATCGCAAGCTTTTCTACAACATCAATGAACTGATTGCCACCATAATATCTTTTACCGGGATATCCTTCGGAATATTTATTTGTGAGAATAGAACCCATTGCTTGCAGAACAGCAGGACTTGTGAAATTCTCGGAAGGAATCATTTCCAATCCGTTTCTCTGCCTGTCAAGTTCATTTTGAACTGTCTCATAAGTTTCTGGGTCGACTTCTTTTAGAATTTTAGTCCAGTCCATAGACTCACTACTTAAATAAAGGACAGATAAAGATTAAAATTGCTTTATGACATCCTCGACTTTTTTCTGCAATTCTTCCAAGCTGCCGTCATTCTGCAGAGCTATATCGGCCATTTCAATGCATTTCCTGACCTGCTGCCCGTATTCAGGCTCGTCTTTGCCTTGGTCCCTTTCGTCTAATTTGACAAACTCTTCCCAAGTTTTTGGATCGCCTTCCCTGCCTCGATGGCTAATTCTCTCGAATCTTGTCTGCTGGGACGCATCTACAGAAATCAGTTTGAAATCGTCACCAAACTTTTCACGCAAAAAGTCCGCCTCGCCTGGACTCCTGATACCTTCGATAATCAGGAAATCTTTATTCTTTTGCATGAAGCTAACAGCGATTTTTACAAGTACATTAGTTCCGTATTGTTTTCTTAATTCATTTCCCAGATTTTGCCTTATTTCGCGGGTAATCTTTATCCCTTGCTTTTTTAGAGCATCCTCCTTCAGCAGGCTTGACAACACAACAGAATAGGAATTTGCGTTCTTCTCAAAAATCTCGCGCACAATCTCCTTCCCGGAACCGATGGTGCCAGTCAGACCGATTACTTTCATCTTCATCCTTATTGCTTTTCGTATTCTTCTACTTTATTGTTAGATACGACTAGCTCCACGCCGGCTTGTTTGAATAATTCCCGTGTGTCCTTTGCCGCATGGTATTGCATCTCGCAAACGACACGCTTGATTCCAGAATTGATAATAGCCATGGCGCATGTTGAGCAAGGCTCCATCTTGGAGTATATGGTCGAACCCTCCAGGGAGATGCCGAATTTAGCGGCCTGAAGTATGGCATTAAGCTCTGCATGGACAGTTCGCACGCAGTGCATGGACTCCGTACCGTCCTCGTGCGTTACCTTCTTCATCATATGGCCGGCATCGTCACAATGAGCCAGACCTATGGGTGCGCCGACATATCCAGTGGTCAGAATTCTCTTGTCTTTTACAACCACGCTACCGCTTTTGCCCCTGTCGCAGGTGGCACGTGCGGCAACGCTTTTCATAACTTCCAAGAAATACTCGTCCCAAGTTGGTCTCGCCATGAAATCAATACTATTCTCCAATTTAAAAAGATAAATAATCTTGTTTCACAAACCTATTGCCTTTGACGCTTCGTAAGCTAATCTTCTTACTTGTGGACTTTTGCTACGCGTTAACTCTCTAACACGCTGGCTAACGTCGTCGGGTACGGTCAAGAGTGGAAGCGATGATGCTATGATACCTTTTAGATATTTCCCAGGATGATGGGGTTCGTATAAACCACGTATGTAATCTATTTGCTGTTCAGATGTGGTCATTAATTAAGTTAAATGGAATAATCTATTTAAAGATTACAACAAAAGTGATTTCATGGCGACATTAAGACCCGGAAGGTCGTTCAGATCTATAGAAAGGCCGTCGACTAGATGTTCTGTGAAGAAGACAAAGAGCTATATCCCGACAATGCCACCTGGAAAGCTCCACCAGTTCATGGTAGGTGAAGTAAACGGCACTTTTGACACTAAACTAAAGCTTGTTGCGAGAGAGCCTGCGCAGATAAGGGACAATGCCATGGAAGCTGCGAGGATTGTGGCCACCAATTTTCTGGAAAAAAAGGCACCGAAAGGATATTTTCTGAAATTCCTTCTGTATCCGCACCAAATAATCAGGGAGAAGCCTATTGCTCAAGGTGCAGGCGCTGACAGGTATTCAAGGGGAATGAAGCTTGCATTCGGCAAGCCTGCAGGCAAAGCCGTACAAATACAAAGAGAACAGACACTTCTCACGCTGCAGGTGAATAAAAATAATCTCGTCATCGGCAAACAAGCTTTGAAGAAGGCGTCATTGAAATTATCCACTCCCATGAGAATCGTTGTTGAGTAAAATGTCCGAACTTGTGAAAATAGGTGTCTCATCCGATTTCCCGGAAGGGAAGATGAAAAGGATTTCTGTCAAAGGTAAGGATTTGTTGGTTGCCAATATCAACGGCGAGATTTATTCAATTGACGATGTATGCACGCATGAGGAATGCTCGCTGGCTGACGGATTTCTGCAGGGGGAGGTTGTTACTTGCGGCTGCCACTTGGCGCGGTTTAATGTGAAGACGGGAAAGAAAGTTGACAATCCTGCTACTGGAACAAATATACCTGATGAACAAACATTCAAAATCAGAGTAGAAAACGATGAAGTTATTGTTGAAGTTTGAGCCCCAGTCGAGAATTGCACTCGAGACCTTTTGCTTACCATGCTTGCGCCATATAATGTAAACGCTCTACTGACTGAGCTACTGGGGCACTTTGGTAAATAACCTAATGTTTTCCAAGTTTTATATTTTTCAATTATCTTAATACTCTGTTGCGATACGCATAGAAATTGGTAATAAAATTTAAAGAACACTTGGTCTATTCGACTATCTTGTATACAACATCGCCAGGTCTCACAGTATCCTTTACCTTCAATCCAATTGCGGCTCCCTTGTGTGCGCTTTTGACAGGTTCATGCTCCACTTGCATGCTGTCAACAGTTTCCTGTATGTTGGTGATTGTGCCTTCTATAGAAATTTCATCCCCATATTCCAACTCATCTTCCAGTTCAACTATGGCGACGCCAATTTTGTTATAGTAATGGGTCACCTTTCCGATGAGCTTCTTTTCTTCCATAATTATCATTTGCCTGTTGAATATAAAAAGCTGATATACATATTGTTAATCAAAATGATTGGTCGGTTAGAAACTCGTGCTAGTTACAAAGAAACGGATATTATAGCTTGTCTTGCCTTAGGTATGTATTGCCCTAGTCTCAGAGTCGGAGGCACTGCACACATAAAAGCACCTTACGTGTCTATGTTAGACTATATTCTTTCTCGAGTGCCACTGGAAGTGAAGCAAGATAGTATAGTAGTTGTAACAGGCGTTTCGTTTCCTCTAGACGGCAATGAGGACATCAACAGGAAATCCGAAAACTGCCGATTTCTAGCAACATATCATATAAGAGACTCCCTTATTAGAAACGGAATTGAACCTGCAAGAATCAGGAAAGAATTCTCACCACCGAATGCAGTTACCTCATTAAGCTTGGATCCGCGCACCGGGCTGGTGGAAATTCATCGGGTATATCCTTTCAGTCCGGAAAGAATAGCTGAAATAGAATCATTTTACCTGAGTGCAGGGGGCGAGATTTGAACTCGCGTATGCACTAAGCAACCAACATTTTGACTGTTGTCCTCAAGCTGGCGGAATTGACCGGGCTATCCGACCCCTGCGTGAATATAGATTAGAACCAGAATAGATAAGTTTTAATAAAAAGGAAAGAAAATATTAAAAATCACATCTTTTTCTTGCCTTTGGAACTCTTGCCTGAATGAGCAGCGCATGACGTGCACATTTTTTCCAACCTCCGTATAATAGATATTGGTTATATAAATAAATTAAGCATCGACAATCCTCCCGCTACCGACTATGCGCATAGTCTGTGACTCTGGCTTGAGAACAACACAGATATCATCCTCATCGAACGCAACTGGTTTGACAAGTGACAGTTTCATGGGGTTTAATGACAGTACTTTTGCGCCTCTTGTCTGGAGGCCTATGCTGATTAAAAACGACTGGTTCTCGCGAATATCCTCTTTGAAATACTTGTTCTGGGAATAATCCAATGTAATCTCCTGTAAAACTTTCATCGCATCTTTAGCGCAAAGAACATCCCCTCTTTCCACGTCAAACGACGTCACACCTTTTACAGAAAGCCCCACGCGTGCAGGATATACTGCTTCTGCAATATTTTCATCGTGCATCTGTATTGACTTTAACATGACATCAGTTCCATCCAGCAGTAGTTTAAGGTTGTCATATTGTTTTATTTTTCCTTGGATCACCCTGCCCAGAATTACAGTGCCCGCACCCTTGACATCGAAGCAATGGTCTATCGCAATTTTTGCATCGCCTTCATTGGACATAGGTTGGACAGCATCGACCTCCTTTTTCAAATCTGAAATATCTACGATTTTGTATTTTTCAACAACAGTTCCCTTTACCATTTCAAGAAGCTTGTTTCTATCGACATCATAGGAATGGCACAGCAATCCTCGTGTCTTTTTCAATATGTCCAGGGCAAGTATCTGCTCGCCTAGAAATTTGTCAACCTTGGTCACGTGCATTATGACATATTCTCCCATGTTTATCGCTTGGAAGATGGATTGGATTTTTTCCGGGAAGCTTGTAGGGCAGGTGAATGTCCTGATTGTGTCGGAGTCTTTCCTGTCATAGATTGTTATGTCCGTTGAAGTGCCTTTCTTACCCAGATTATTTGCTATCGATTCGTCACCAAGCAGGGTGAAATTTACGGACTGCATCTTAAACAAAATACTATTTGAGAATTTAAGGTCGTATGCTCCCGTCGGGAGATAGACCGTTTTAATATAATGCCCTATTATCCTTGCTATATATGTGGTATTGTCGGCATTTAAGTTTTTAAAATCTCTATTTCTTTTCTATCTTTGAACACAATAAATCGGTTATCTGATATTCGTTACTAAATATTGTAAACTTTCCGGTTACTTCAATCTTGTCGTTTTTTGATATTTCTAGTTCTGTATCTTTGGAACAAAAAACTTTAATTTGCTTAGTCTCATCTGTTATATAAAATTGTTGGTATAGATTACCAGATGTCTTTGCTGTATAGTCTTCTGGAGCATCCACTACTAATCCGCTTACTATAACAATTTCATTCAGAGGTAGAGGTTTCTCGTTAAGAAGAGAAGATACAGTGAATCCTGCCTCAGTACCTAATTGAGATAGTATGAATGTGGCAAAAATGATTACAACAATCACAACTGCTGCTATAATCACTTGCTTA
>JACOWB010000013.1 GCA_016177025.1 Candidatus Aenigmatarchaeota archaeon | reverse complement strand
TTGACCCGTAAGATGGATTTTCTCAATAATTCTACCAAAAGTCTTAAATATTCATATATAGAATATATATTAAAATTATCTTTATTAGATATGAAAAATATATAAAACAAATATGAAATATATATAAAAGATGAGATATACAAAAAAAGTCATCAAAACCTCCGGAGGCCTGGTTGTAAGGGTTCCTGCAGATATCGTAAAGCTCCTTAATTTGACAGATAAAGACTATGTAGAGATTGATCTGACAAAAATAGACATCAAAGCTTTGGCCAAAAAGGAAAAATGAAACAGATAGTTTACTTGTCAAAGCGGGATTTGAAAAATAAATATTCCGATTATAAATAACCGAATAAATGTTGAAAATGATGCATAAAAAAAGAGGTCAGGCAGCTATTTTCATGGTTGCGGCAATAATCATACTGCTGTTAGGTGCCCTTTTCTTCTACACGCAAAAAGCCTCTCTGGAAAAAGCAGAGCTGATAAGCCCTGAAACAGCGCCTGTGAAAAATTTCATAGATGCATGCATAAGCAATGTTGCAGCACAGGCAATAACAACGCTTGGGCTGAATGGAGGCTATATAAACTTCCCGGATGAGATAGAAAGGAACCCAAGGAGTTACCTGCAGCTTGGGCCCGTAAGCAGCATAAAAAACCCCTACTGGTGGTATGAGGGAATTGAAAGCATTCCGTCAGAAAGCTTCATTGTAAGCCAGATAGAAGAGTACATCGCCTCAAACCTTGACAGCTGCATAAACGACTTCAGCGCCTTTAACCAGCTTGAAGTAAGGCAAAAAGGAAATCTTGATGTTAAAGTGACTTTAAATGAAAATGATGTTACTGTAGATGTAAGCTATCCTTTGGAGCTTACAAACAGCCTGAACAGCACCACAATAATGCTTGACAGTTTCAAGGAAACCCTGCCAATCAGGCTGAAGAAGGTATACGAGACAGCAAAAGACATCTATGATTCTGAAAAGAGGAGTTTTTTCCTCGAATTTAAGACGACAGACCTTATATCCATGGACGAGAGCATACCGACAACAGGCATAGAAACATCCTGCAGCGAAAAAATATGGCGCGTTGACCAGGTGCAGCAAAAGCTGAAGAGGCTCCTGAATGCAAACCTGCCTTATATCAACATAGTGGGCTCTGAGTTTGATGAGAATGTATATGTGCCGAATCCTTTCGGAGAAGATACCTATAAGGACTCTTACTACAACAACCATTACCTCTGGCAGATAACAGACAAAAATTATGCCAATTTAAAGGTCTCATTTGCCTATGAGGAAGGCTGGCCAATGCAGTTTAACGCAAGGCCCAGCAATAACGGCATAATGAGGTCAAATGCCAAGAAAAGCCAGGGTTTTTTGGATTTTTTCTGCCTGCATATATGGCATTTTACATATGATGCTGTATACCCTGTAAGGGTCACTATAACTGACAATGACCCCAAATCCGGGCCATTCCAGTTCAACTTCGCATTCATGGTGAGCGTTGACCACAACCAGCCCAGGAGGGAAAATTTCGCATCTACATTATTCGAGCAGCCTATTCTTGGCAATCAGGAAGAATACTGCAATGATGTGGTTAATGACATCAGCATATATACAAGGGAAAACTCGACAGAACAAAAAGACATAGCCCATGTCAACCTCACATTCATATGCGGGATATTTTCATGCAGCATGGGAGAGACAGACTGGCTCAGCTTCGGTGCTGCTGCAGGCCTGACAAAGGCCTTCCCTTACTGTGTAAACGGCATCTTAAGGGGAAGCAAGGAAGGGTTTGATAATGGGCAAATATTCATGCAGACAGAGACTCCAGGCACATATACCCTTTACCTCAAGCCGATAAAAGAATTCCAGGACTATGAGATTATCAAGCATGACTTTGACGCTCCTTCGGCTGAAAGCAGGTTGGATGTTAATGAGAAAGCGTCTATAACAATAAAGTCCGTCCAGGGCAATTTCGAGACATTTGGAGTAATTCCTGTCGAGGAAGATTTCCCGATAAAGCTGCTCAATGACGACCAGGAATATGAAGTCACAATCTACCTGTCGGACGAAACCAGCATTATTGGCGGCTACAAAGGGGCATGGAAAGTTTCCTCTGGGCAGGTAGCAGATGCAAAAAAGATAATATTCCATGTGCTGGAAAAGCAAGGCAGCGATGATGAAACAGCATTATTTGTTTCCGGGCTTGGCTCATACTCGCAAAAAGTTCCGCAGCCGGAATTAATAGGATGAAAGCAGGAAAAAATTTAACCCGGGTTATTGCATTGTTTTTGCTAGAGCTCATGATACTGTATCCTGTGACTTTCGTGCATGCCCTGACAATATCAAATATAAATGTAACAGATATAGGAACAGCATCCGCAAGGGTAAAGTGGTTTACTGACGAGGTTGCGGACGGCAGGGTAAGGTACGGACCCACAGCCGATTTGGGATTTACTTCAAGGCACACTACATTTATTTTTGAGCACAGCCAGCTTTTGCAGGGCCTTGACCCGGAAAAAACATACTTTCTCAAGATAGAGTCTTCGAACATAAACGGACAGACCCTGATAGACGACAACAAGGGCCAGCTCTATTCCTTTACAACAAAAGACATTACTCCCCCTGAAAAGGTCTCGGGATTAGGCATAACATCCAAAACAAAAACCTCAATTACCGTATCATGGCAGCCTTCTGGAACTGACGACCTGGACCGCTACAACATATACAGGGGCCAGCAATTAATCGCAGGCATAAAGGATATAATATTTACAGACGATAACCTTAATCCGGGAACAGCCTACTCGTATAGGGTCTCTGCTGTGGATGTGGCAGGAAATGAAGGGTCGCAATCTGACACAGTAATGGCAACAACAGAGGGCCTGGACATTACAAAGCCTGCAATAAGCAAGATTAATGTTGAGGATATTAAAGACACGACTGCAACCATAACCTGGCTGACAAACGAGAACAGCACCTCAATAGTGTTCTTTGGCGCTGGGGAGCTAAGCAGGAAAGAGGAAATAAATATTCTTGCAATAAACCATTCTGTTGTCCTGGGCAATCTTGAGAAGGGCATTGCCTACAGCTTTATTGTAAGCTCATGTGACAAGGAAAACAACTGCGCCAACTCATCCTTATCAAGTTTTGAAGCCGGATTTGACGTAAAAGCGCCAGGCATAAATGCGACAATACCGATGTTTGTGAATGAGAACACAATTGCGATATCCGGTTCAACAGAGCCTTTTTCCTCAGTAAAGCTGTTTGTAAACAACTTAAACCTGCCCGTAAGGGCGCTGGACAGCGCAGAAACTGCTAATGGCGCTTTTGAGTTCCTTAATGTGCAGCTGCAGAAAGAGAACGTGATAAAGATTCTTGCTGCAGACAAAGCAGGAAACAAGAATGAGGCTATTTTCAGGGTAAGCGTTGATACGGAAGCCCCAGTTGTGGTCATTGACCAGATACCGGGCATTACATCAAAAAACAATTTGACTGTTGTCGGGACCGTAGACGAGCCTGTCCTGATAAATCTCTTCCTTAGGTTTGGCTCGAAAGAAAGGCCGGAAAAGGTGATTGGGCTCAAGGCAGATGCAGGAAACAGCTCCGTTAAGCTGGAATGGAACGAATCAAAAGACATGGATTTTTCCCATTATATTATTTACAGGAAAGATATTGGGCCAATAGCAATTGCAGATTCAAAGTCATATAATGCATATACGGACTTATTGGTAAACAAAGGCCAGGAATACTCTTACTGGGTCACTGCAGTGGACAAATTCGGCAAGGAAAGCGACAAGTCAGATGCTGTTGCAGTAAGGGCTGCTGATGGAAGGCAGGACATACCAAAACCGCAGCCCATAGATAAGCTTATCATAGAAAAGCCCGGATTGAGCATAAGCGTAAATAACACATTTTCTGGCTCGTTAAAGCTTGAAAAAGACGGTGAATACACTTTGACAATAGAGGTTCTTGACAGGGCCGGCAACAGGGTGGTTATTGAGCGGCTAATAGCCCTGGACACAAAAAAGCCCGACATAAAAATCACAAATCCCCCTTCAGGCACTATGATCTTTGAGAATTATGCAAATGAAGTGGATATAAAAGGCGCTACCGAGCCTAATGCCCGCATCCACCTGTTCGTTGAAAGGACTCCGCTTGGAGCAATGAACAGGTCCTTCTCCATATCAGGATTATCAAACGACATAGAGAGCATCCCCGAATCAAAGCTTGAGGCTGACTGTGCTTTGAGTATTGGAGGCAAAAATTTCTGCCCGGAATCAGCTGATTTTTCCACAACAGCTGACAGCGCAGGCAATTTTGAATTTGATAATGTTGATTTGACAAATATAGTGAGCGCAGGGCTGGGTCTGGAGCAGATTCCTGGAACGCAGCTGATAGAAGATCTCAGGCCGGAAACAACTAAAACCTCAAGGCTTCTTTTTATAGCAACCGACCCTGCTGGGTTAAGGAACGCGAAAGAGCACACTGTAAGGGTAGGCACCTGCTGGTCAGGAAACCAGAGCTGGGATTTAATCCCCTTGGCAGAGTTCCAGAGCCCGACATTCATAAGCACGCAAAGGCTTGCCGAGGACAAGGAAAGCATTTATTTCTTCTTTAATTATTCCTATATCGGCAGGGGCAATAACGAAAAAATAGACAGCGTTTCCCTGCAAAAAGCCTGCTCAGGCACAGAAGTTTTAGGCGATAAGAGGTTTAACACAAGCTGCAAAATACTGCCTTCAGGAGGATTTTCAACTGCAGTAAACCCTGAAGGCAAGGTGACATACACCCAGGTTAAGCTGAACAGGGTAGAGGGAATGGAAAGGTTTTTGCAGAATGACTGGAAAAACTTCTTCAATTCCGTAAGCAACGAATTGACATTCCCGCTTAAGTTTACCATAAGGTACAGGCATACAGTGGACGGGAAAGAGATTATTGAAACGCAGACAACCTGCCAGGAAGTCACCTATGTATTGGACAACAGCATAATAGACCCAAGGGAAGTTCTTCCCGACTGGCTTTTGTATGATTTTGTTGATTTTCTGCAGAGCTCGATAAATACGATAAATGACGTTAATGAGCAGCTCACCAAAGTTGTGGATTTTGTGACTGTCGGCTGCGTTTCAACTTTCTTTTTGAGGATACCTGTGCAGTTTTACAGAAGGCTTATTACCTTCAGCGAGGAGAAAATATTCCAGCTTAAGGACATAAGCAAAAACATCATACCCGGCTCTGACAATCTCATAAAGTTCAATGTAAAGACACAGGAAGACCAGGAATACTGCAACGCTGTTGCAAATAACATCAAGAAAGATTACAAATTAGGCACAAATACTAACGCATTATTCGGCTTAAAGCTTAAGTATTTCAGCGATAAGGACTTGAAAAGGTGCTTCCCGGAGATTGCAGGTGTATGGGATACCGAGGCATCCTTGTATAAGGCTTACAGGTATACCTGCGACAGGATATTCGGCCATCAGACTCCTTCAGGATGGACGGAAAACCTGGATGACGAGAAGATATACCAAAGGATTTTGGAAGGCGACCAGTGCCCGAATGATCAGAGCGTCTATGGAAGGCCGGTTCAGGCAGTCAACTGCAGGAAGACCGCAAGCCAATTTAGGATAGATCAAGATAAGTTCGGCCCCGATGATACCTGCTTTGTAGTTCCGGTTGGTAATGTCGGCAGCAGGGAAAGAGGAAATCAATTATTCCAGCTAGGCAAGCCTGTTGAATCAGCTTCCAATATTTATGAAATCACGATTTTAACCGGCATAAGCGAAACAAGATCCAGATATGTTATAAAGCAGTCAGAAAAAAGCTACCTTACAAACAGGCCTGAAACATGCGAGCAGCTATGCACCGGCAGTAGTGTTCAAAGTTCGCTGAAGGACAAAATAAAAATAGAAGGAGTAGACAAAACCATCGATGTTTCTCCGGCAAAAAAGAAGGCAAAGGAAGCCACAGATACTAATAAATTGACAGGTTCTGTATGTGTTCCAGCTGCGCAATGCAATCAGTGGGCTGCGGAAAAGCCAGATGCTAAATTTGGCGATAAAACAATAAAAATAGATTC
>JACOWB010000012.1 GCA_016177025.1 Candidatus Aenigmatarchaeota archaeon | reverse complement strand
CCCAATAATTCTGAAGAAACAGGCACAGGTACTGTCGGTTGTAGGAAATAAGGCGCAGTTGATGGATTTGACTACATACGAAACAATAGAATTGGACATAACCGAAGATGTAAAAGATAAAGTGCAGCCTGGCGGAGAGATAGCCTACTTTGAAGTTATGGGAATCAGGACTTTGAAGCAGTTGAAGTGATTTGTTTACTTTCCCCCATAGGAACAAAATCTGATTTAAAATAATACGGCGAATGAACGCCACCAATAAAATCCACTTCAACATGTGTTATTTCATCTCTACTTAGGTGTGGGCAATAAGCACGAGCATTATCCAATGCAGGTCTTAGAACAGAACAGTAGGGCATTCCGTCTTCGCCTCTTTTCTGGAATGGACAATATCCACTCTCTTTTCTAATCCTCTCAATATCTTGCATCATCTTCTGAATACCAGGGTCTACTTGATTCATAGACGAAGATAGGATGTCAAGATTCTTAAATGTTTCATTATATGTAGATGAGATTCACCAGATTATGGTTTAGAATTCTAGAAGAGCAAGAAATATAGATTCTTATAAAATAATTCCACAATTCTCTGAAAAAATAGTTCACACTATCCATAGGAACAGGTTGTTTATCAAAGCCCGTCAACCTCAGGCGATTAGTAAGAGCCGGCTGAACACCTCGAACGAATTCTTGGTGCTTACACCGCTCTCCTATCAACGCAATCGTCTATTGCAGCCTTTGTCTCTTAACCGATCCTTGCGGACCAGCAAAGAGATTGGTTGTCTATTATTTCCGGATGGTTTCATTCTTAGATGCTTTCAGAATTTATCCATGCATGGCTTAGCTGCCCGGCGATGCTATTAACAACCGGTACACCAGAGGCCACGGAGGGATGTTCCTTTCGTACTTAACCCTCCTTCCGGTCAGACAGCTGACACCTCCTGTAGATAGCGACCGAACTGTCTCACAACGTTCTGAACCCAGCTAACGTCCCCTTTTGACTAGTGGACACCTATACCCTTGGCCGCTACTGCACGGCCAGGAGAGGGGGAGCCGACAACGACGCACCAACGCGCCGGGTCAATTTACTCGCAAATCTTCTGGGAAGTAAATAGACCTCACAGAGTGAAGCAGTGAGCTTTCACCGGCCACGAGCCCATTTTGGAGTACTAAGTTAGGATTAATTCTAATTTACTTTTCTTCTCCGGATGCGTAAATCCAATCGATCTTTGAAATTTCTCTAGTCTATCTCTTCCAAATATGGGAAGGATTTTAACATCACCTTTTGATATCCAGACTTTTCCAGTCGATATATCAAATTTCTGCAGTAATGTCTGACAAGTTTTGATTATCATATCGCGTTTATTCGAGAATGTTATTCTGAATCTTGTTTTATGAACGCTTCCTTCAGCATCGAAAATTCCTTGTAAGAATTTTGTTTTGCACAAGTCATCTGACGTTAACACGATTTCTGGAAGTTTCTTTTTCATTTCTTCTAGTTCTTTGAATATTTGTTTCGAGTGTATTCTCAGCCTAAAGAATCCTTTGCTTGTTCTTCTTACATCAGAAGTTTTTCCAAAAGATTCTCTAAATTTTTCTGATAACATCTCTAACCATTCACCACATTTCTGATCAAACTCAATTGTAAAATCTCCTATACTAGGCCTGCTTGTTAAGCATCCATCGCCCATTAGTGCACCTAATATGAAGAATTTCTCTTCAATCATGAAATGTTTCTGAATTTATTCGATATTTAAATCTAACTAGAGTGGATTTCCCGGAGAAATTTTGACCCAACTTAATATATCCCCGAGGTAGCTTTTCTCATACCACCGGCACCCATTAATGGACACCGATGTATCGCTAACCCACACTTTCGTGTTTGGATTTCTTGCTGGGCGAAATCCAATCAGGCTTCCTTTTGCGTTTATACTCTATTCCGGATTTCTGTCGGGTAATGTGAACTGAAAAATCTTGCGACTCATCAGCTACCTCGATCATCATCTTTTTTCAAAATCAAAGGTTACAATCACTGTCGCCAACGACAGTTCGCATTATGACCCGGATGAGGAAACCTTAGGAGACCCTTGATCCTTTATAAAGGGTGTACCGCCCCAGCCGAACGGTCCATCTGAAGCTGTTCTCTTGCAAGTTAGCGGTACAGTTTCGAAAGGGTAGTGTTACACTTTCCTCTCAGCCTTGCCCGCAAGCAAGGCCTAATGACGAGTGCTACCTACGCTATGCAGCCAAAACCGTACCGCAACTACAGACTACCGTAAAGCTCACCACTGGGGTAAGGAATTAAAATAAGTTGGAATAGAATCCTTATACTCTATTAATCTTCGTAATAGTTCTTTGGTTTTAACAACTAATTGTTCGTATGTCGGTAAAGCAGAACTAATTAGTCGTCCTGAATTCAACAGTTCTTCTGTTCTCCGAATTGCAGATTCAGCTCTTTGCTGTAAGTTATAAACTGTAGGTTCTGTTCTTACCGTTTCTTGATACGATATTTTCCATTCAGTATCATCAACAGCTGGTTTTAATGGAAGCCACATATTATCAACTAGTACATCTAAACAAGCGTCTCTTATACCAGTTATTTCAGCTTCCCGTTCTAATTCATCTAGCAAATCTGCGATTCTCATTAGTATACTGAATGCTAGTTAAATTTAAATTCCTTAACCCCATCTGCGGGGTCTACGTTTCCCACAGGAGGTCTCAGGCCTATTCACCTGAATAGTAATTTCACTGGGTCCCAGTCCAAGACAGTGGAGGAGTCGTTAAGCCCTTCAGACAGGCCGTTAATTAAACGGCAAGGGATTACGCTACTTTACGACGGTCAGAGTTACCGCCACCGTTTACCGGGGCTTCTTACGGTTGAACCCGCATTTCACACACCGGCACTGGGTAGGCATCAGAGACTGTACTAACCTTTTCAGGCTTGCAGTCTCAGTCGTTTTTGTTAAACAGTCGCCCCTCCCTTGTTATTGAAACCTACAGTCCCCCTTGCGGAAGACCACAGGCACTGCTTCTCCCGAAGTTACGCAGCTAATTTGCCGAGTTCCTTGGACAGGGTTAGCCCAATACGCCTTCGCCTTCTCAGCGAGTCTACCTGTGACGGTTCTTGGTACGGATGTGAAGGATCCTTCCAAATTCGATTTTCACGGGCTCCGGGAATCGACAGAACTCTGCATACGCAGAGCTATTCCTGCATTCATCTCCTTCTCCTCATTACAAGACTCTAGAGACTTCAACAGTTAACTTGCGTCTGCCTATCCTGAAGCGTCTCGAACTTGGCTTGCGTTGCCGCGCGTACCTCCACAGTATCTGAATATTAACAGATTTACCTTTCGTGCACTTAGATTAGCGGTGCACTTAGGTTCGACTAACTGCCGGCTGACGAACATGGCCGACAAACCCTTAGACTTTAGGCGGCTGGAATTCTCATCCAGCTATGTTGCTACTCTCAGCAGGATTTTTGTTCCTACACGGTCCACTTCTGCTCACGCAGGAGCTTCTAACCATGCAGGACACCCCTCTACCCTCCCTTTCGGGAGCTCAGGTATCGGTGACCGACTTAGTCCCTTCCATCTTCAGGGCATAAATCCTCGGTAGGTAATCTGTTACGAACTTCTTGGCTGATGGCTGATTCTAAGCCTACAGTCCTACTGTCTGAGGATTTACACTCCCTTCTTCGTTTAGTCGGCACTTTGGGACTCTTAACCTGAGTCTGGATTGTTTTCCTCTCGGACGCCGAGCTTACCCCAGCGACCTGACTCCAGTCTTCTACGACTACAAGAGATTCGGAGTTTGACAGCAAAGCTGGGTCTTTCGACCCTTGGCTTCACAATCAGTAACTCTACCCTCCTGCAAGTCTCAGACTAGGCTGCACCAAGATGCATTTCGAGGGGAACCAGCTACCACCAGATTCGATAGGCTTTTCACCCCTAATCCCAGATCACCCGAGAGAATGGATCTCACCATCGGTAACAGACCTCCACCCACCTTTCGATGGGTTTCATCTTATCCAGGATTAGATCATCTGGCATCAGGCTCATACCCTAGTGACTTCAAGCGCTTTCACACTTTGTCCCACACCCTTGCGGGCTACGGACATATCGCTTTCGCTCCGGTTGCTTGCTTTGGCAATTAACCTCGCCACTAACATATACTACTACTGGCTTGCACCAGATTCCTTCAGGACAGAACCTTCCAGACCATATCTGACATTAACCACTTGGTTTCAAGATCTTTTCACCGAGCTTTCGCTCTACTTTTCAGCTTTGAATCACTTTACTAGTTCACTATCGGACTTCCTTAATGTTTAGAGTTACCGGTTAATGCCCGGTAGATTCCAGCTCCATATCCAAGGAGATGTACTTAGGATACTCGGAATCTTCTTTCTTTCCTTCTTCTACGTGACTATCACACTCTAGGGTGCTGCCTTCCAGCAAACTTCGAACCAGAAAGTTAAGAAGTACCCAAGTCCTGCAACCCCACATCCATCCCTGCTTTCACAGGGTGTTCGGTTTACTCTTTTCTGCTTTCACTCGCCGTTACTAACAGAATCTCGATTGATTTCTTTTCCTGCGGCTAGTAAGATGTTTCATTTCACCGCGTTCCTTTCCCTTTCGGGATAGCCCTCAACGAGCCACGAATCGCATTAAAATATTCTGAGGTCGAATCCTCCTTGCGGATAACTCAGAATTATCGCAGCTTGGCACGTTCTTCGTCAGTTAAGGAAACCTAGCTATCCACCAAGTGGCGTAGCATTGACAGGCCTTATTGACCAACCTGTTCCTATGAATAGTGTCATCTTATGGTTTCTTTTGACAGTTCGCTCTTCATCTTATCGTCAGCGCTAAACTACAATCATCAACCTTCACTCTTTCCCCCTTAGTTGCTTAAGGAGGTGCACGACGTAGATTGCTTCTTTTTGAATTTTAGAAAATTATCGAAGAAGCAACGTGTAGAAAAACACTCCTATGAGCTTATTGAGCTGACATAGTATCGACCGATTGTCTAAATTTCTATGAACGGTATACTTTATATAGTTTTGTTCAGGCTTGAATTTTATGAAGTCTCAAACTGGGATAATTTCTCGATAAAAGAATCCGCGAATTTCAGTTTCAATAATTCCTTTGTCTCTTCTATATAAGCCCATTTGTACTCCAGATGCTCGGAGCTCAATTTTAAATCCGAAATATTATTGGGTAGTTTGCATTTGTAAACAACCAGTAACAGGCCGACAGTTTCATTTTCTAGTGGGATTTTCAAATTTGAAATGCTTGTATCAAAGTGTCCCAGAATTTCCATATTGTTAATCCCCAATTCTTCCTCTATTTCTTTTCGCAAAGTCCCTTCTAGGGAATCCCCTTCTTTTATTCTGCCTCCCGGCAAGTCCCAGTGGCTTGGATTACTGTGTTTCATCCCTTCGGCGTTTGTTTTGAGAATGAGGATTTCATTTTCGTCGTTCATAATAAGCGCTTTCGCACCCACATGAAATTTCTGTTCAGTCACAAGAGAATAATAAATCTTAAAGTATAGAAATCTTTGCATGTCCGATGTCAGACATTATTATTGATGATTGAAATGGAATTTATCATGGTGTTTGACATACCGAGAGAGAAGGGATCTGTACAGAGGCAAGTAAGCAGGCTGTTAGCGAAAACCGGCGCCAAGCAAATACAGCGATCCGTCTGGAAATCTAGAGAATTGCAGGAACTGATAGACATATCGTCGTTCATCAGAAAATCCGGCGGTGACGCAAGAATATTGGAAGAAAGGTTCGTATTTTAATAACTAAGCAACCAAACGATAATATGGATTTCAAAGAATACCAGGACAAGGCTAAAAAAACCGCACTATATCCAAATGTTGGGAGTAATTTCATATATCCCACTTTAGGATTAACCAATGAAAGCGGCGAAGTTGCAGGCAAAATAAAGAAAGTGCTAAGAGACAAGAACGGAATAATCGACGAAAATACAAAATCGGAAATTAAGAAGGAATTGGGTGACGTATTGTGGTATCTTTCGCAACTTTCGACTGAATTGAATTTATCACTAGATGATATCGCAAATGAAAATTTGCAGAAATTGTCATCGCGAATGGAAAGAAACAAGATTCATGGTGAAGGCGATAATAGATAGTGGACTGGGTGGGATTTGAACCCACGGCTTCAAGCTTGCAAAGCTCGCGGTCTACCAGGCTGACCTACCAGCCCATGACGATAATATAATAAGAACACTTTTTATAATTATGTTTAATCGGCTTTTATGGAACATCTTGCGATAATGAGGAAATCCTGGAAACTAACTGAGAAAATTCTCACAGGACAAAAGACGATAGAA
The DNA here is from genome assembly GCA_016177025.1 of Candidatus Aenigmatarchaeota archaeon. Classification (GTDB taxonomy): domain Archaea; phylum Aenigmatarchaeota; class Aenigmatarchaeia; order CG10238-14; family SCSR01; genus JACOWB01. The sequence goes on along the minus strand of JACOWB010000012.1, from coordinate 7,456 downwards.
TCGAGATGGTACAAAACCAGATACACTCCTTGGGACAGAATAAAGTCCGGTGAAAATATTTATTTTAAAAATTCTGGCGAGCCTGTGCAAATAAAAGCTGAAGTAAAAAAAATAATTCAGTTTTCTGATTTGACTCGAGAAAAAGTGAAAATGATATTGTCGAAATATGCAGAACAAGATGGGATTAATCGTGAAGATGTACCAAAGTTTTTCGAAATGTTCAAAGAGAAAAAATATTGCATATTAATTTTTCTTAAAATGATTCAAAAAATCAAACCGTTTGAAATTAACAAAACAGGTTTTGGTTCAATGTCTTCCTGGATAACTATAAATTCTGCTCACAGGCAAAGTCAATACTTTTGATGCCTTGAAGGGTTAGACCTCGCTCTTGCACTTGGATCTTTAGGAGGTGATCCAGCCGCACGTTCCCGTACGGCTACCTTGTTTATCGCTCTAAGAATTGATGTTTAATCACTTCACCTCCAGACTCATCATGAAATCAGAGTCAAGCCATAATATCATCTTAAAACTCTCACAACTCTTAAAGTGGCGACTTAGCCCCTCTCGCAAGCCCTCAACTCGACCAACTCTTTCGGGCCGGCCTCGATGAGAACTTACTCGATTGGCTTGACGGGCGGTGTGTGCAAGGAGCAGGGACCTATTCGGCGAACGAATTCACGACAGAAAGACATTCTTAAGGTGTCCAAACCTATAAAATCATCAGTCCTTCCATCTTGATGACGTTCGCCTACTAGCGATTCCGGCTTCACGAAGATGAATTACAACCTTCGATTCGAACTGAGCATGCTTTTAGGGGATTTGCTTTTCCTTTCGGAGTCGCATCCCATTGTGGCATGCATTGTAGGCCGCGTGTAGCCCAGAAGGTTCGCGCCATACAGACCTACCGTCGCCCACTCCTTCCTCTGGTTTATCACCAGCGGTCTCGCATGAGTGCATCTCCTGCGGACAGAAGATTAGCAACATGTGATGTGGATCTCGCTCGTTAACCGACTTAACGGCACGTCTCACGATACGAGCTGACGATGGCCATGCAGCAGCTCTCGGCTTGTCTGGTAAGACCTTCAGCCTGACCCTCATACTGCCGTCGCCCCTGGACAATTTGATAGAACATTCCATCTTTCCCGGCGTTGAATCCAATTGAACCGCAGCCTCCACCGCTTGTGTGCTCCCCCGCCAATTCCCTTAAGTTTCGGCCTTGCGACTATACTCCCCAGGTGGCCCACTTAACACCTACGCTCCGGCACTGCAATCTCCCAAGAAGATTGCAACACCAAGTGGGCATTGTTTACTGCTAGGACTACCGGGGTGTTTAGTAGTGAGGTGCTAACTTTGGCAAATGAAATCAATAACACATCACCATATCTAATCCCGATCGCTCCCCTAGCCTTCGTCCCTCACCGTCAGACGAGTTCCAGGCAGACGCCTTATGTGTGAAGAAATCTCTCACGCCACAGGTGGTCCCTCTAGGATTAAAGGATTTAACCCCTACACTAGAAGTACCTCTACCCTCTCCCTCTCTCAAGCCTGAAAGTATTCCCCGCAAGCCTGACAGTTTGCTGCCAGATTTCACAAGGAACTTTTCAAGCCGGCTACGGACGCTTTAGACCCAATAATAGTGAGCATCACTCGAGCCTCGGGTATTACCGTTTACCGTGCTACCATTTAAATAACATGGCGGCTGGCACCCGTATTGCCCGGCTCTTATTCTCCCTCCTGTTTTCAGAGGGTAAAAGTTTCTGTAAAACAGAAACACTCCAAGTTCCCTTTTCGCTCGTTAAAGCATTGAAAAGTTTTCTTACCTGCTGCGTACCGTAGTACCTGGATTCATGTCTCAGAATCCATCTCCGGGCTTCCACTTCCATGGCCCGTACCGGTAACTGGTTTGATAGTTCGTTACACCATCAACAGCCTGATCGGCCACAGTCCCATCCTTGGCCGCAAAAGCTTTCGTTCTAGCCACATTCCAGTTAACTAGAACTATGGTGGATTAGCCTCACGTTTGCGAGTTTGTCCACCAGCTAAGGGAAGGTTGACTATGTATTACGGAGCAATTCGCCTCGGGTCTTACCCGATCGGCTCGCATGGCTTAGTAGAACTCGGATAGCGATGCTCTCTGGCGGGATCAGCCAGAATTGGCGGGTCTAACCCTTCTAAGGTTTCATCATGATTGACCTTACCTGCAACGCTACTGCAGAATAACAGCTGTAATCCACGAACTAGAATAGAACCTTTTCACCCCTTGTCAGTCGACGTAGTCGAAAGCCTAACGCCAATAGCTCGTGAGACTAGAAGATATATGGTTGGGAAGTATTTAAAGATTATTTTCGTAATTTTCAGAGTCGCGTATGCCTCAAATCTAACCAAGTTTCATACATATGTGCCCAAGCTTCCTTATACCCCTCTGGAAGTGGTAATAAAGACTGTTTACAATAATCTTCTAATTCTGCTATTGATATTCCATGCCAAAAAACATTTGGATACTCTCCATATTTTTTCAACTCTTCTTCGGCAAATGAAAAATTTGGTATAAAATGTCTGACTGAATTCAAATCTCTTAAAATTCTTGCCATCGAAAAATTAGGTCCAGAGTATATTACACGAACTATACCATCATCATCACTATATACCGGACCTACGGTTAATGACAAACAGAGCTCAACCTCGCCTTTCAAAAACCAATTAAATAAATATGGTATTGCATCTTCTTGTTCTGGTGAGTTATAGAGTTTCCACCGTCTATTTTCCATATGTCTAGTATAAACTGTCATCTTTTAATTTATGTTGATTAATGGTCCCGAAGGGGGAATTTCAGGAATTTCAGTTCCATTTGAACCCCCGTATCAGGTGCCACAGACCTGCGCTCTACCAAGCTAAGCTATTCGAGACATGACTTGGATATTATTGTCTTAGCTTTTTAACAATTTGTATAGCATTATTATTGGAAGGTCTATCTGACTTTTGTCCGCTCGGTTTCATAACTATCAAATGCTGGTGGTGAGATTTGAACTCACGACCTCCGCGTTTCTTCTGTCATCTTTTATCAGAGCTCATGACTTATGAGCACGGCGTTATAGCCAGGCTAAACTACACCAGCCTAATTAATAAATTTCTTTAAACTAATTTAAAAAGAGTATGTATTTAATCATTCTAGGTCCACATGGTGCGGGCAAGGGAACTCAGGCAAAATTAATTTCTGAAAAATATGGAGTGGAAAGGATTTCTACTGGTGACATTTTCAGGGAGCATATGAAAAACGATACCGAGTTTGGCAAGAAAGTGAAAGGGTATATGGATGCGAATGTTTATGTTCCAGATAAATTGACCAATGTCCTTTTAGGTGTGAATCTAAGAAAGTACAAATCGAATGGGTTTATTCTGGACGGTTATCCAAGAACACTTACCCAAGCAGAATTTCTTGACAGATTACTGGCTGAACTGAAAATTAAACTTGATGCCGTGATAAATCTTCTAGTCGACAAGGAAGAACTCATCAAAAGGATGATGAAGAGGGCGAAGGAAGAGAAGAGATCTGATGATACAGAAGAGGGAATTAGAAGCAGAATGCGCGAATATGAAACGAAGGCAGAGCCTGTCATAGATTATTACAGAAAGAAGGGAAAAGTAACTGACATAAACGGCGACCAACCGGTCGAGAAAGTTCTTAAGGATATTAGGCAAGTATTGGATAAGTTGATCGGATGATTGAAAGAACATTGATTATAGTGAAGCCAGATGGTGTTAGGAGAAATCTTACCGAAGAAATTATACGCAGATACGAAGATGCGGGATTGAAAGTTGTGAAAAGGAAGACTCTGAAAGCTGATGCAAACCTTCTTAGACAACATTATTCAGCCCATGTTCAAAAACCCTTCTACAAGGGGTTGGAAAATTTCATGTCAAGTGGCTCTGTTGTAGCTGTCGTATTGGAGGGGGATGATGCCGTAGCAAGAGTTAGAAAGATTACTGGTGCAACTGATCCAAGCAAAGCAGAGAAGGGAACTGTTCGCGGTGATATGGGAATTGATTCTTTGGAAAAGGCTGACAAAGAAGGCAGGGCTATAGAAAATCTTGTGCACGCATCAGGAACAATCGAAGAAGCTGACAAAGAAATAAAGCTCTGGTTTGGTTAAACATCCTTTAAGTTTTAGAATTGAATATAGATTATAATGTTCGAAGATGAAGCTTTGAAGATTCTGAAAACTTCAGGTATAAAAAATATAGAGAAGCTTGAAGTACCTCATCAGGAAGAGTTTGGCGATTTGTCTTTTCCTTGCTATGAGTTGGCTAAAGAACAAAAACGAAATCCTGTGGAGATAGCAAATGATATTGTTTCGAAAATAAAAGTTCCAAAAAATTCTATAATTGAAAGAGTGGAAGTTAAAGGTGCGTATGTCAATTTTTTCTTTAATTATTCAAAATTTTCCCAGTTGATGTTGAAAACTATCTTATCGAGGAAAGAAAATTATGGCGGAAGCAATGGAAAAAAAGATAAGATAATGATAGAATACAGCTCACCAAACACTAACAAACCTTTGCATGTTGGTCATCTTAGAAATGACTCAATAGGAATGTCGGTGTCCAACATTCTAGAATTTCTAGGAAACAAAGTAATACGAACTGCTATTATCAATGATCGTGGCGTTCACATCTGCAAGTCTATGCTCGCATACCAGAAATGGGGAAATGGAAAGACACCTCAGAAATCAAAAATCAAGCCTGACCATTTTGTGGGGAATTTCTATGTAATGTTCGAGAAAAAACTAAAGGAAAATCCTAAGTTAGAAGAAGATATCCATGCAATGCTGCAGAAATGGGAAAATGGAGATAAAGAAGTTAGAACGTTATGGAAACTGATGAATGGATGGGTTCTGAGCGGAATGAGAGAAACGTATAACTTATTCGGATCCAAGTTTGACTTTTGGACGTATGAAAGTGAAATTTATGACAAAGGGAAAGATATTTTAGAAGAAGGGATTAAAAAGGACGTGTTCATTAAAAATGAACAAGGGGATTTAGTTGCGAAGCTGGAGCCCGAACTACCGAACAAGGTTGTTCTGAGAGCTGATGGTACTTCTGTTTATATAACTCAAGACATGTCGCTGGCGAGAATGAGATTTGAAAAATACAAAATGGATAAGATGATTTATGTTGTAGCGTCTGAACAGAATCTGCATTTTAAACAATTGTTCAAGATACTCCAGCTACTTGGCTACGGATGGTACGGGAGCTGTCATCACCTGTCATACGGTCTGGTCAATCTTCCTAGTGGAAGGATGAAGACAAGGGAAGGAAATGTTGTTGATGCTGATGACTTGATACGGGAAGAGACAGAACTTGCCAAACAAGAAATATTGAAACGCGATAAAAAAATAAGCAAGAAAGAATTGGAAGACCGTGGAAGGAAGATAGCACTGGCCGCAATAAAATATTACTTGCTGAAAGTGGAACCGATAAAAGATGTTTTATTCGATCCCAATAAAGCTACAAGTTTCGAAGGCGACACAGGACCTTACATACAATATGCCTATATGCGATGTGCAAATATATTGAACAAAGTAAAAAAATGGGAGAAGAATTTGTTGAATAAAGAAATGCATCCCGGAGAGAAGAAACTTATCAAGACGCTTTCGATGTTTCCTAGCGTAATCTTACAGACATCCAATGATTTAAAACCAAATTATATCTGCAACTATGCTTTCGAACTTTCGAACACATTTAATAATTTTTATGAAAATCATCGTGTAATTAATGCAGAAACTAAAAATCTGAAAAACTTTAGATTGTCACTAGTTGATGCTACCAAAATTGTCTTAGCGAGTTGTTTGAAACTGATGGGAATAGAAACTGTAGAAAAAATGTGAATCAGGATTTAACAAAATGTTTCAAACTTTTCGGTGAATGTTTCTTGTTGTTACTATTTAACGAGTGGATAGAAATTCCATACGCATCCAGAACAGATTCTCTAATAGATTCCACCAATGTAGGATGTGGGTGAATTGTATTAATCACATCATCTGCTTTAAGATATTTCATGGCAAGAAGAGCTTCCCCTATCATATCCGATGCACGTTCATTCAGCATATGTATACCAAGAAACTTTTTTGTCTTCTTATCAATGATAACTTTCACGAAGCCATCAGTATCACCCAAAGTCATTGCTCTTCCACTAGCTTTCAAATTAAATTTGCCTATCAAGACACTATGTCTCTTTCTTGCTTCGTCTTCCGCCATTCCTATACACGCAATTTCAGGAATTGAGTAGATGCAACGAGGTATTATGTGGCCGTTCATGGAAGAGTTCAACTTCATTGTATTTTCTGCAGCCACAATACCATTTTCCATTGCTTCATGCGCATACATAGACCCGGCAACATCCCCGATAGCATAGACTCCTTTAACAGAAGTTTCCATCTTATCGTTAACGACAATTCTACCAAGCTCGTTAGTTTTAATGCCTATAGTCTCCAGACCGATAGTTTGCGTATTAGGTTTTCTCCCTGTAGATATTAAGACTCTATCTGTTTCAATAGTCTTTCCATTCGCGACTTTAATTTTAGTCATTAGACCGTCGTCTTTTACCTCTATGACTTTGCTGCCAGTCAGAACTTTAACGCCGTTATCCTTCAGAATCTTTTCCATCCTAGACGAAATTTCTCTGTCATCCTGCGGCAATAATCTATCAAGCATCTCGACTATAGTGACATTGCAACCAAAATTCGAAAGCATAGAGGCAAACTCTACACCTTCTGGTCCACCACCTATTATCACAATATTTTGCGGCATCTCATTTGATGACAGAAATTCCTCGCTATTCATAGCGTTCTGACTGTCGCCGAATAATTTTGGTTTTACTCCACTGCTCCCTGTAGCTATAATTATATTTTTTGTTTTAATCGACTCTGCATCATTGCCAGATTTAGAAATCAGAATTTCATTTCGGGATTTAATTTCGGCTTTGCCAAAAATAACTTTTACACCGTTGGACTTTAGCAAAGTTTCTACACCTTTAGCAAGTTTATCCAAAAGATGATTTTTACTTTCCATCAATCGCTTGAAATCAACACCAGCTTTAACTAGATTTATTCCAAAATGTTCAGCGATTTTTATATTCGACTGGATTTCACCAAGTCTCAGCATTGTCTTGCTTGGGATGCAACCATAGTTATTGCACACACCACCGAGTTTATGTTTCTCGATAAGAGCTACTTTCCCACCTAACTGAGATGCGCGAATAGCTGCCGTATATCCGCCCGGACCACCGCCAATTACTGCAACATCGAACTCTTCTTTCATTTATCTCACAACCTGCTTTGAACAAACTTTATTTTCTCGGCAAGTCCCTCGATATCTTTGCCCGTGGCGTGCGCGCCATAAAAAATTTCAATTTCAATTTTGGGGCCTTCCTTATTCTCGTTGGCCTCGCTTTCCAGAAAAG
>JACOWB010000014.1 GCA_016177025.1 Candidatus Aenigmatarchaeota archaeon | reverse complement strand
CCGCTTCTGCCAGATTCTCTAATGTCCGCGCATTCTATCTCTAGAGGTTGCTCTGTAGAAAAGGGCAACTTCACCCTGTCTGTCTGCGAACATTGAACAAACAAAGCATCATAAATATTCCCTAGCTCATCTTCGCTCATGGCAGAGAATAGCTGGCTTTCGAAAATTCCGCTCACAAGCGTCCTGAAGTTTTCAGGGCTTGTAAAAGCCACCAACTCCATATTCAAGATTGCAAGCACAAGGAATGTGGTGAATAAAGTGCTTCCCGCGAATTTTCCCAAACCGCGAAAAAATCCCATACCCTAAATTGTGATTCTGAGATTAAAAATTGCTTAAAAGTTCTTTTTTGACATCCTCGGCATTGTCAGGCATCTTTATGTTTCCTGGCAGCAAGACGTTCTTAACGGTTTTCAGCATTTTGTGCAATTTCACTTTCATTGGAATCTCGTAGTCCTTCTCTGTCAGCAGCGATGCCATTCTCATGAAATTAATGCTCGCCAGGCTGTTAGGTTTGTATTCCATCATCGGATATCTCATAACAAGGCTTTCAGTTACGTTCTTGTCATACGGTATTTCCCCGACCACTGGCAGTCCTGTGATTTCTTCCACAACATCCCTTTTTATTTCATGCGTGCCGTACGTCACCATGTTCAAGAGAATGCTCATTTTTCTTTCGCCGAATTGCCTCAGAACTTCCTTGCATCTTATCACGTCCGCAATCATCGGGACAAACGGCGATGTGACAAAAATTATTTCCCTGCTGGCATCCATCACAAACAAGGCCTCCTTGCCCAATCCAGGGGCCGCATCAAGTATAATGAAATCAGTGTTCTTCTCCAGCTTGGCGAGATGTTTTTTAAACTTGGTCAGTTCAACCCCAATCAGATCCTCAAACTTTACAGACGCTGGCAGATATTTGACACCGTTGTAGTTGTACATGGCAGATTGTATATCCATCTTGTCACGAAGAACATCATTTATAGTGCCTATGTAGTCATTTGCACCAAGGTAGTAACTCAAATGCGGTGTTGACAGATTGCAATCGACCAAGGTAACGCTCTTCTTGAACGCTTTCAGCGCCAGAGCAAGATTGACAGCAACTGTGGACTTGCCTACCCCGCCCTTGCCTGAAACGATTCCGATTATCCTTGTCATTATCCTTTCAGCCTCATCTTATACAAATTTGATTTTCATTTAAATATAGTTTTGGATTCCGCATAAATTCAACAAAGTTTATATTTTAATGAGTGGATGATTTGCCAAGCAGAAATAAACACCATGCATTGCGCATTTACACGGACGGCGGATCCAGAGGAAACCCAGGCAATGCGGCAACAGCGTTTATTATAGAAGATACGGAAGGCAGCATCCTAGAAAAGAACAGTGAATACATCGGGATAACTACCAACAACGTCGCCGAATATACCGCATTAATCAACGCATTGAAAAAAGCTACCAAATACGGGAAAGCTGAAGTTTTTTGCTTCTCGGACAGCGAATTCATGCTGGACCAGCTGACCGGCAAGGACAAGGTAAGAAAGAAACACATAGCGGAATTGTTCTTGAAAGTCAAGAAAATGGAGAGAGCGTTTCCGAAAGTAGTTTATTCGCATTTGAGGCGCGAAAACCCGAAAATCAAAAGAGTGGACAAACTAGTAAACGAGGAATTGGACAAAATAAAGAAAAAGTTTTAACCCAATGTGCTGTCGATTTCTTCCAATGTAGAGCCGACTCTTTCCACGCCGCTTCCAATGCCAACTGTGGCCCCAGAAACTTCGTCTGAACTTTTATATTTAGAACTTGCTGGCAGCTTGACAATTCCGTTGGCAAACAAAAACGTCACCACCAGAACAACAATCACAGCCGCAAGTCCTGCTATTACCAGATTTTTATTCATTCCATCCCCCCGCTCTAATTATTTCACCAGTTATGCTTCTAGTGCCTTTCAAACAATCGATGCACTCACTGCATTCGCCGATATCGCATATACCATTATTCAAACAACCAACGCATGCCTGCGCACTGGACGGTTGTGCAATGGATATAGGTTGCTTGGTCGCACTCCCGCCGCAATCTTGCGGGCAAGCAGCAGGATTAGATTTTTCAAATTCGTCGCAAATACCATCAGGACATTTTCCTCCCTGAGATGACGATCCAAATCCTTGCGATTCGCTGCCGACTTGTGTCGATGCCTGTCTAGGCGATTCCAACTTTTCCTTCGGACATACGTCAGGATTCTCATCACACCATCTCAAGCATTCATCCGGATTGCTTCTGCAGAACTTGTCACATTCTTGCGGTCCGTTACATCCGCCGGGTCCGGAGAACCTAGTGGCTTGTTGTGATGGACCTTGCCTGATTTCTTGTTTGCCGGACGCGAATTGTCTTAGTTCTTCTCTTGACGGCATAGGTCCTACTGCAGGATGCTCTTTCGTCCATTTTTTACATTCATCATAATTGTCCACGCAATATGTCGCGCATTCCCTTTCTGTGTTGCATCCGCCTGGCCCACCTTCCTTTTCAATAATCTCTTGGAACGCATCATCACCGCCACTTATCTCAGCTGCACCGCCGAATTGCTTGGCGAACTTGGCCATAGGTCCTTCGCAGGTTGGGATAATGTCCTCAGGTCCTCCTACACCAAGCGCATAATCTGCGATAGGACAGTCCATGAAGAAGTTGTCTTTAGAATATCCTGGCGGCACCATACTGGACGACTGCATTGAAATGTGCAATACACAGTTTTTATCCTGCAGTCCTGTTATTGATACAAGCGGTCCGTTTCTTCCTTCAGGCTGGAATGTCACAGGCTTGCATGACCTGATGGCCCTGTCGAAGCAGTATCCGTCAGTTCCGCAATCTTTCGCATTCTGCGCAATTTCTTCCAACGAAGATTTTGTAGAAATTTTTCTGCTGGATTCCAATGTCTCCTTGACGTCGTCGCTATTGCTAAGCATCAAATAGAGAATATCTTTCAAGGTGACCTCCTTTATGTACTTTATATCGTGCTTTATCTCGACCATATCGTCTGCAGTAATATCATCAACATTGTCCCTGATCTTCGTCTTTATCTCATCGATTCTGCTTGCGGCAGCGTCGAACATTGACGAAACCCTGTTGTACCTTTCCTCATCCAGCGAACCTGTGGACGCATAATACTTTGCTATTTCCTTTGACTCGGTGGAGAGCTTTTGCAATTCAATCTTCAACTGCTCCAGCTTTAGAGCCAAGCTTAATAAGACCGTGGCATCCGGGACTTGTTTCACTTGGGAAACTTGAATATTTTTTTCATCGCCTTGCGCAACACATTGCGAGAAAACTATACATCCCTGATTATCGTTTTTAACTACCATTTCCCCTCCCCTGCTATCGCAACTTTTATATGCTTCGGGAGGCACATCGCGCTGGCATGTCGCTTGTGATGTGTCGCCGCATCTGAAATACTGGCATCCATTATTATCAGTAGCGCTTATGGCAGACAGTCCGCGTGCGCTGCAATCGTTTTCTATTTTTATTCTTTCTGGTCCTGGGACATATCTGCAAGATCGCTCTTCTTTCGCTATTTCTTTAGAGCATCTGACAATTTTGCATCCGCCTTCAAATACAATACCCGGGATTAATCCTGATGCTTCACATTGTTTAGTATCTCTTTCGACTTCTTCATGTGTTGGGCAGCTTTGATGGCCGCTGAGAGGATTAGGTTTGATTCCTCTATCGTCAAAACGGCAGTCATAAAATGTACAGCCGCTAGGATCTTGGAATGGCACAGGATTGCCACCTTGTGATTTGCAGTTGGAGACTAGTTCTTTCTGTTGATTGTCGGCAGGACAGCTTTTCTCTTGTTTGCAAACCACTCTCACAAAGCCCGATGAATCAGTCTCTTGTCTGCATCCCTGCGGCACACATGAAAAGGAAATCAAACATCCCTTATCAAAAATAGGAACGGTGCTTCCATCACACTTCGGTTTTTCTTTAATCTGCGGGCATGCTATTGGAGCAGGAACGCCCCCACCTCCTGCAGTCGGAGCGATAGATGGTTGCGATGCAGTTGATACGCAATTATAGCCAACAACGCATCCCTTGTCATCGGTTATTTTATTCAATTTCTCATTTGTTTGGCATGTTAGAGTTGATGCCGGCACCTCAGGACATACAGCGATCTGACCGACTTCTACTCTTTGTGTTTCCTTGCATTCATAGCCCGTTACGCATCCTTTGTCATCAAAATTTGTTATCAATCCTTGGTTTTCACCACATGCCGGCTGTTGTTGCGGTGCTGGGCAAACAGACAATTCTGCTGGAATTTTCGTTACCTGTGTTTCAGTCGTCGGTTGTTCAGTCGCGGTTGTTGTAGGCTGGGTTGTTGTCGTTTCTGTACTTCCAGACGAACCGGTTCCTGATGATGCGGTTGTTGTATTGCCTCCTGAGGTAGTCTCCGAAGTACTGCCTGATGCAGGTTGTTCATCTGCTAAAGATATCGATGAAAACAAAATCGGTGAATTGACCGTTGATATTAATAGAACAAAAACAATCGCCAGAGCGTTGAGCTTCTGCATATTATAATTTCGATTTTGTTGATATTAAGCCTATCCTATGTATCTCGGAGGGTTATCCTTGTCTTCACGGTCAACCTTTCTTCTTCTATCGATGAATTTTTCATAATACGCCATCACATCCTTGGTTATGCTCGGCAGCATTTTTGCTAGAACCGAATCAAAATGCTTCATCTTCACTTCCTTGGCTTTCTTATCTTCCCTCAACGAATTCATTCCTGCTTCTCTGCACAAAGATTCTATATCAGCCCCGGAGAATCCTTCTGTCTTTCTCGCCAATTCCTTCAAGTCAACATCTTTAGTAAGCGGCATCTTCTTTGTGTGGACTTTGAAGATTTCAATCCTTGCTTTCAAATCAGGCGCAGGAACCAGAACCATCCTGTCGAATCTACCTGGTCGCAATAGTGCTTGATCGACAATATCAGGACGATTGGTCGCAGCCATAACAATCACACCCTTTAATTCTTCCAGTCCAGCAATTTCCGATAACAATTGGGAGACAACAGTTTCTGTCACAGCGCTTCCGGTGAACATTCCCCTTTTTGGCGCAATCGAATCAATTTCATCAAGAAATATGATCGCAGGCGCGACCTGTCTCGCCCTTCTGAATACATCCCTGATAGCGCGCTCTGATTCACCGACCCATTTCGAAAACATTTCTGGGCCCTTGATAGAAATGAAATTTGCCCCGGCTTCATTCGCAACAGCCTTCGCCAAAAGTGTTTTTCCAGTTCCTGGCGGTCCGTATAGCAAGATACCATGTGGCGGTGTGATTCCCATTTTGTCAAATGAGTCAGGATACTTCAAAGGCCATTCGACCATTTCCTGCAATTGTCCCTTGACGTCTTCCAATCCGCCTATGTCAGTCCATTTAACTTTCGGTATTTCGACCAGCACTTCCCTCATTGCCGAAGGCTCGACAACACGCAATGCATCCTCAAAATCTTCCTTTGTCACAACAAGCTTTTCCATAATTTCTTTCGGCAGTTCCTCATCCTCTCTCCATTTTATTTCTGGCAACACCCTTCTCAATGCAGCCATTGCAGCTTCCTTGCCAACTGCCCAGATATCTGCACCGACAAAGCCATATGTTATGTCAGCTAAATGGTTCAGGTCGACATCCTTAGTAAGCGGCATGTTTCTCGTGTGTATTTTGAAAATTTCCAGCCTGCCTTCCCTGTCAGGGACCGGGAATTCAATTTCCCTGTCAAATCTGCCAGCTCTTCTGATAGCGGAGTCTAGGCTGTTCGGTCTGTTTGTGGCCGCAATCACTATAACCTTTCCCCTTGCCTTCAAACCATCCATCTGAGTCAGAAGTGTGGACACAACCCTTCTTTCAACCTCACCGCTCACTTCTTCCCTTTTAGGAGCTATCGCATCTATCTCATCGATGAAAATAATTGAAGGCGCATTCTTCTCAGCCTCCTCGAAAATTCTTTTTATGTTTTGTTCAGATTCACCGTACCATTTTGACATTACCTCAGGAGCGCTAATCGAAATGAAATATGCACCAGATTCATTCGCAACGGCCTTCGCCAAAAGTGTTTTTCCAGTTCCTGGGGGTCCGTATAACAATACACCTTTTGGAGGTTCAATTCCTAATCTTTCAAACAATTCTGGATGCCTAAGAGGCAATTCAATCATTTCTCTAACTTTATGAGTAATCTCTTTGATACCCCCGACATCCTCATAAGTGACAGTAGGGACAGCCCTTTCCTCAAGTTTCATCGACTCCGGCAATTGCGGCAATATTTCCAGTTCTGTCATTTCCCCGATTCTTACAACGCCCGCAGGAGACGTACTTGTGACAACGAATCTTGTCTCCCCAGAAAATGGTGTAAAAAAGAAATCTTCGAAATCAAATCCAAAAAAGTCCTCGAATAATCCAGAGCTTCTTCTTCTGCCAGCAGGCGCAGGAACTATGATATCCCCCTTGACCATCGGCCTCATGAAAATGTTCTGCTTGATCAAATTCGGAGCTATGTGAATCATCACTCCCTTCTGTGCTGGTGCAAGCGTGACGGCTTTAGCCTCCTTGACATCAGGTTTTCTCAATTTGACATATTCACCAACACCACTGCCGCCATTTCTTCTTGTTATTCCATCCATTCGGACAATGTTCAATCCGACGTCAGCAGGGTAAGCGCGGACAGCTATGGCAGCGGTTATTCTCGACCCTTCTATCTCAATCACATCGCCTTCTTTTAGTCCCAGCTTGCCCATCGTGTTGGAGTCTACTCTGACAATTCCCCTACCTGCCTCTTCCCTTGCAGTCTCAGTTTCAGGAAATCTTCCTGTCTTGTGTTTGGAAAAAATTAGCTTTTTGTCGGCATAAACATCAAAGATTCCTTTATCCCCGCCTTGGAGAATCACTTTCACATTTTTTATTTTCTTTTCCAGGTCCTCCTTCAACCACGTGGCTCTTGTGATATATCCGCACGGCACGCAATAGACTATTTTCATTTCCATTTTATTCATCCTCTTCAAATTCTTTCTCAAACTCGTCAAAAATGCTTTCTGTTTCCCTGTCCAACAGGACCTTGAAAGTCTTCAGCATAATCTTGTTATGCCATTCGTCGAAAAAGTCCATTAATTCGTCGGCATGATTTTCCGGCACTAAAAATGAAGACTGGTCGACCTTTTCATGCGGGATTTCGTCAAGAATGCCGGGCCTTTCATATTCGTAGACCTTGTTCTCGTTCGGAACCACCTGCTTCCAGCCGTAAAGCTTCCTGAAGAAGAATGTCTTCTCTGACGGCTTGAACTTTTGGCTCTTGATCGTGAATGTTATCAATATTCCCTTTTTATCCGGCATTTTCCCACACTTTTATGTTTTACTGTATCCTAATTTAGTATTTAATGTAACATAAAGTATTTAAAGATTTGGTGCGGGGGACACTGTTAAATCTTTGATGGTTCTTTAGTGTACAAGTATATTTGTTAAGATCCGATGGTCGTACTCTATTTTCGCAGTAGATTAAAAATCTGCTAAAATTTGGTGGTTAGAACAAATTTTCTTTTTAAGTTTTAACGCACTACACTAAAATGATAATAAATGTCATTTGTTCCAAGTAAGTTATTAGAATGGGTTACAGAAAAACTTCTTAAAAAGATATTAAAAATATTTGTTGATATTTATTTACGAATTGCTCCAGAGTCAGATAAAGTTGAATTATTTAGAAAACATTTTGAAAAATATGTTCAGAAACAATCAGACGAAAGTTATTTAGGATTGATTAACTCTTTAAGCAAGGAGTTACAAAATAAGAGTGAAAATATAGAAAAATCAAAGAACATTGAGATATTATTATCTAATCTATTTCACAACACGTTGAGATTTAAAAGTAAGGTTAAAAGACTATTTGGAGATAGTATTGGTTACATAATTCTATTAAGAAAAAGGACTGAAAAGATTCAAGATATTGATGACATACTATTGAAAGAAAAAATAGCTGATAAAAAATTATCAGAAAAGAATATATTTGGTGGAAAAACGTTTGTAAAATTCAGAAGCAACTTAACTAATGAAGTAATAAGAAAACT
>JACOWB010000010.1 GCA_016177025.1 Candidatus Aenigmatarchaeota archaeon | reverse complement strand
GATTTCAAATTCCAAATCGCTAAAAGGATCCATTATTGTTCTTGGCTCTGGTGACGGTATTGCACTTGGGTAATATTCTGTGTTCGTCAGTTTGTCCCAGTTGTAAGAAAAAATTACACCAACAGCCTTCAAAAGCATTAGGTCGATGCCGTGGAAAGATTTCTTTAACAATCCACCATCCACACCAGCCACTTTCAGATTTTCTTGGTTGGATTCAGGGATTTGAACAATAAGCTTATTTTCCAGGATGTCATCGGTTAGTTCCAATTCTGTAAGTGAATTCGTATCCCGCAAGAAGTTGCCAACATTCTTTCTCTGGGTTTCCATCTCGCTGATAATTTTTGCTAGATTGTCCGTTATTTCGATGAAGTCTTTCACAAAACTAATTATTAAGATTAATATTTTAATTACCTATTTTACTATATGACTCTAAAAATGGCCTATACTATTCATGGTGACAGAGTTCCGTATAATTCTGAATCTGCTAATGTCAGGATAAATGTAAAAGGCAGAACATTTCATGCTGAACATCAAGGATTACCGTTTATAGAATATTTCTATTATGGGGGACCTAGGGTAGTTTACTATCTTCCAGAACCATTAGAAAAGCAAATAAAAAGTGATATAAGTGATTTTGAACGGTCTCCAGTTTGGAATACTATTTTCTTTACCTTTTCCTGAAGAAAATGCAAAAAGTTTTGCACAGTCTATGGAAGAGCATTATAGGAATATGCCACCTGCAACAGACGGTGCTCTCTTGTCAACTAGAATGAACTGGTAGAGTTAGCTTTTAAACTCCATCCGTAAATTTAATTAAAGGTGGTTTACTTACCTAGGAAAAAATTTTACATAACAACTCCGATATACTATGTCAATGACGTGCCTCACATCGGTCATGCATATACAACTATCGCAGCGGATGTAATAGCCAGATGGCACAGGTTGAAAGGAGAGGATGTTTTTTTTCTCACAGGTACAGACGAACATGGTGAAAAGATACAGCAAGCTGCAGAGAAAGTTGGCAAACAGCCGAAAAAATTCTGCGATGAGATAGCCAAGAAATTCAAGGATGCGTGGAAAGCATTGGACATAAGCTACGACCATTTCATCAGGACAACCGACGAATCCCATGTGAAAGCTGTCGAAAAAGCACTGCAAATTCTATACAAAAACGGGTATATCTACAAAGGGAAGTATCAAGGATTGTACTGTGTTGGGTGTGAGAAGTATCTGACCGAGTCCGAGCTTGTCGGCGGCAAATGCCCTGATCATCTGAAAGAGCCCGAAGTTCTGAGCGAAGATTCATATTTTTTCAGCCTATCTAAATTTCACACGATTCTTCTGAACAAGATAGAAAAAGGCGAGATGGCGATAAAGCCCGAAGTCCGAAAGAATGAAATAATTTCCTTTCTCAAAAGCAACAAACTCGAGGATATATCCATTTCCAGAAGCAAGGTCAAGTGGGGAATAAAATTACCGTGGGATGAAAATTTGACATCGTACGTTTGGGTTGATGCGTTCCTTAACTATGTCACAGGCATAGGATGGCCAAACAAAGCGTTCGAAAAATACTGGCCGGTCGATTTGCATTTAATAGGCAAGGACATACTCCGTGTGCATGCGACAATATGGCCTGCTGAACTTCTTGCGATAGGATTGAAAGTTCCAAAACAATTTTTTGCACATGGATACTTTACCGTCAACGGACAAAAGATGGGCAAAAGCTTGGGCAATGTTGTAGATCCGGTTGAATTGTCAAAGAAATATTCTGTGGATGCTGTAAGGTATTTCCTGATAAGGGAATTCCCATTCGGTGAGGATGGTGATTTCTCCGAAAAGGCTCTTGTCAACAGGATTAATGGCGAGCTTGTAGCCGATTTAGGCAATTTAATTTATCGAGTTCTTACTCTTGCTGAGAGATACAAAGGAAAGATAGAAGGAGAACCCGAGATTGATAAAAATCTGGATATAGAAGCGATAGATAGCTACATTGAAAATCTAGAACTTCATAATGCTATAGAATCAGTCTGGAAGTTCGTCAGATACGTCAACAAATACATTAATGAAAAGCAAGCGTGGAAATTAGAAGGCGAAGAATTGGGTAATGCTTTGTATAATTTATTGGAAGCATGCAAGGTAATTTCTATTTTGGTGTCGTCTTTCTTACCTGAAACCGCTGAGAAAATAAACAAACAACTCGGGGTTAAAGGTTGTAAGCTGAAAGATTGCAAGTTTGGAAAGTTCACCGGTAGAATTAAGAAGGGAGCGTATCTATTCAAGAAAGTGGAATGAATTAAACTTCTTTCAAAGTCTTTTGTTTCTCGCCAAGATTTAAGCCAGAAACTCTTACACCAACCAATCTGATTTTCCTGCCTATATTTAGGAATGGTTGACATAGCTGATTTGCAGCATCTTTTACAAGTTGCTTCTCATTTGTATAAAACTCAAAAGTTTTTGCGCGAGTATGTGTTTCAAAATTTTCATATCTAATTTTTATGCTAACAGTTTTGAATTGTATATCAGAAGCAATTATTTCTTCATGGAATTCATCGACAAGTTCACCAATAGCGTTAAAAACTATTTCTGGATTGTCAACATCTTCTTCAAACGTAGTTTCTCTACCGAGAGATTTTGTTTCGTATTCTTCCGTAACTTCACTTTCATCTATACCCAAAGACATCTCGTGCATCCGGTAGCCGAACACACCGAAAGTATCTACTAGAGTTTTAACATCAGTTTTAGCCAGTTGATTAACAGTTTCTATTTTTAATTCTTTCAGCACCGCTTCTGTTTTAGGACCAATACCGGGTAATTTTCTAACATTTAGTTTTGAGATGAATTTTCTAGCATCCTCTGGTTTGATAACTGTAGTACCATATGGTTTTTTGTAATCCGATGCTAACTTAGCTATTAATTTATTCGGTCCTATGCCGACAGAACATGTTACTTTCTCTTTGTTCAAAATTTCTTTTTTGATTTTTCCAGCTAGTTTTTCAGCTTCTTCATAATCTTTCACTTTATTAGTTACATCAAGAAATCCTTCGTCTACGCTCACTTGCTCGAATTTATCGGGATATTTCTTTATCAGCGACATTATATCATGCGAAACTTTAGCATACAGTTCAAAATTTGGCCTGACATAAATTCCCCGTGGACATAATTTCCACGCTTTTGATATAGGCATAGCCGATCTGACACCAAACTCTCTTGCCAAATAATTGCATGTGGCCACAACCCCTCTTCCCTGACCATTCTTTGGGTCAGCCCCAACAATTACAGGCTTTCCTTTATATTTAGGATGTTCCCTTTCTTCTACAGAAGCAAAGAATGCATCCAGATCAAGGTGTAATATAATTTTATCATTGCTCATGCATCATACCTATTCTAACGCTTTATAAAGTTTAGGATAGTAAATTTCCTTATGGAAGTTCCATTTGAAGATTTCAAGAAACTGGATATGCGTGTTGGGAAGGTGAAGGACGTGCAAGATATAGAGGGCTCCAAGAATTTGATTAAAATGATTGTAGATTTCGGTGGTGAAGAAAGGCAAGCTGTTGCTGGATTGAAAAATTATTATTCGAAGGGAGATTTGATTGATAAAAATTTTATTTTTATTCTTAATCTAGAAAGGAAAAAATTTATGGGTGAAGAAAGTCAGTGTATGATACTTGCTGCAGATGATGGTAATGAAAATATTGTTTTGTTACAACCAGAAAAAGAAATCGGAATAGGTAGCAAGATAAGATGAATTTTCTATCTTCTAATAACTTCTTCTTTGGGAATGCCAAACGTATCAAGTACATTCGGAAAAGAACCGTATCTATGAATTAACCTATCACGTAAGTTATGTCTGTGTTCATCTTTCTGCAAGGCGTAAAACCATATATTTTCCCCACCTTCATATAATTTAATGAACTCTCTTTTATCAGCATCTTCAGATGATAATGCTTGTCTGTCTGTAAGTTTTAGGAATCCGGCAATTAGCCTATATGGTAAACCTGATAATTCAACCATCCCTCGAATACTCATATGACTGTAGTTAGGTTCGACCACCTTTTCTAAATCATCTTTGGTTAAGCCGAATTTGGCACATAATGCATCTGCACTTTTCTTTAACAATCTTTCAGCCATTCTTTTTCCATGAAGTCGACTATCATACTCCGTTGGGTCTACATATTGCTCGACGCTCTGTCGTGATATAGGTGTATAAGGATCTGATTCGGTTCCAATTATCCCTGCGATTTCTGCGAACGAGTAACCTCTTAAATATAGTTCATAAGCAACCTTTTTTCTAGATGACCACCGAAGAGATTTTATATGTTCAATAGACTCTTGTGGCAATTCATCATTAACACCTACCCCATTTAAAATTTTATTTGCCCAATTACGCCTATTTCTAGCATCTCTTTCTTGGTCATATACCCAACGTCTAACAGATCCTCTGGACACTCCAAAAAGTTTACCTATTTCTCTTTCACTATAGCCTGATCTCTGAAACTCCTGAATTACCCGAACCTTATCCTGAGAGGTTCTCAGAAGTTCTTCTCTTTTGGTAGCAAGTTCTCGTATTTGATCTGGCGTAAATCGAAAACCATAAGGATTATGTTTTTTAAATTCATACCAATTTTCTGGCGTTATTATACCAGCTTCAATCATAGCTATATAATGCGATCTAGTTCCATAGACATGTCGAATGGTTATCAGAAGTTGTTTCAGGCTTCTATTAATAGGATTAGATTTGCTAACAAAATCTAACAAATCTACATCATGAACATCTTTTTGTCTAGATACACCATCAACCAGAGCTCTGGTAACTAGTACCCGATTAACTATATTGTCCCATACACCTTTGTATTCAGTAAACATGTACCTGCTAAGAGGTCTATTCCCATATTGTTCTATTCTTAGTTGTTTATCCCCTCTTTCAGGGGGACTCTCGCTAAATAGTATAACAAGCCCATCTACCCATGTTAACCCATTCTTTTTAAGCTCGTATCGAAGATCGTCAAAATCATATGTGTGAAAATTAGTTATTTTCTGTAAAGAATTTTGACCCAATATGTTCATAACTCTTTCTTCTAATCTTGCTAAAGCATTATTTCTACTTTCTTCATTTATTTCAATTCTTAATTTTTTGCTCCTCTTTAAATACGCTTCAATTTGAGATAAAGGGTTTCTATCATTTTCGCCCAATCTTTTCCCCCTCTTGTAGTCTAAAAATTTTTGAGCAGATTCTCTTGCTTTTACTAAAACTCTATTTCTAACAGTATCGGCACCTTGTCTATGCAAAACCATTCTTCTTCTAGAAGCACTTTCTCTGTACAAGTCTAAAACTCTTCTAAATTCGGGGTTTCTTATAACACTTGGCGGTAGTTCTCCTCTAAGTTCTTGAAGTAGTGAGCTTAGTGTAATTTCTTCTTCGGTTTGAGTTACCAAATAAACCACCTCATCTCAATTGGTAGCCTCTTAAAAACAATAAATCCTACAAACTTTATAAATCAATTAGATATCATGAAGCTCGTCAAAGACTACATGAAGAGCAAGGTCAGAAAATTAAGACCGACTTATTCTATATTCAAAGCGGCTGAAATCTTGTCAAAATATCATATATCAGGCGCACCGGTGGTCAGAGGAAATAGAGTTGTAGGCATAATCACCGAAACGGATATAATACGATTCATGAAATTGGACATGTCCAAAACACACTCTGAGCTTGCGGCCGAACCGCATGCACTTAGCGTGCTTCTGCTGTCATTGATAAAAGACCATCTGGATGTAAAAAAACATCTGGAGGAACTGTCAAAGATACGCGTCAAAGATTTCATGACCAAAGGCATCGTTTCCATCTCCCCTAATGAAAGCATTATAGAAGCAGCTAATCTGCTGGAAAAGCACAGCATCGACAGGTTACCAGTTATTGAAAGCGGAAAGCTTGTAGGCATAATCTCCAGATGCGACTTAATTAGAGCCTTGGTTGATTAGAAACTCCTTAACCTTTTGCACAATTTCTTTTGCGGCATTATAAATAGCTTCCCAGCTAGAACCTCCTAGATGCGGAGTGATTAGCAAATTACTATTTTCATTCGAATAATGAACGAGTTTGTTATTCGTACTTGGCGGTTCTTCTTTCAACACGTCTACTGCAGCACCTTTTATCTTCTTATTTTCCAAAGCATCCAAGAGGGCATCTTCATCAACAAGAGAACCCCTTGCAACATTGATTAATATGGCATCCCTTTTCATTTTTGAAAACTCGTCATAGCTTATCATATTCCCATTTTCAGGGGACGCAAATGCATGCAGTGTTATGACATCGGAATTTTTTATCAGTTCATCCAGTTTCACTATATAAGCTCCGACTTCATCTGCAAGTTCCTTGTTAATATACGGATCGTAAGTTAGGAGTTTCATCCCAAAAGTTTTCGCATATCTTCCAACCTGGCTGCCTATTCTACCGAATCCTATTATGCCGATTGTTTTGCCGTTCAATTCATTTCCTATAAACTCCGAGCGCTTGAACTCGAAATTTTTAATCGAATCGAATGCCCACGGGACATTTCTTGCAAGCGAAAGAACCAGTCCGAAAGCATACTCGGCAGCTGCCACAGCATTTGCGCCAGGTGCGCTTATGACTTTTATGTCTTTCTGCTTAGCATACTCCACATCAATGTGGTCAGTCCCAGTCGTAGCAGTTGCCAAAATTCTGAGATTTTCAGCTTTATCAAGCAGCTCTTTGTCGAATTTTATCCCTATTCTGGTCAATATGATGTGATAGTTGTGTATAATTTCCATTAGTTCTTCTCGAGATAGTTTTTTCGATTCGACATCGGCAAACGGTTTTAATTCTGATAAAATTTCTTCTGGGAAATACTCTGGGGACATGACAAGTATTTTCATAGATATGATAGGATATGCGACACTCTTAAAGATTAAGCGCTCGGAGTGGGATTTGAACCCACAAGAGCTTGCGCTCGCAAGCTTTCCAGGCTTACACTATTTTTGTGCCATACCAGATTAGGCGATCCGAGCATCATTTAGATTTATGATAGATATGTTTTTATCTTATATTGAAAGTCAGGTTGACTGGTTTGTGACAGCAGACGGGTTAACTGGCACTTTCCTGCAGGTCTCTATCTCATCCAGTATTTCTCCTTTATATTTTTCCCCGCTCTCCCTCGGAGATATGCCTACAAAAACCAATCCTCTGGGCAAGTCCCCGTCAAGGAATAAATGCCGGATTACAATGTCCCTACTTTGACGGTAACTTTCCATACGTTGTTCTACGCATTCTCTGTCTACAGGCAAAGGCGGATAGAAATAAATGTTATATGCAGATTCGCTTATGCCCATCTCCACTTGAATAGTAGGGTATTCATAGCGCAGTGGAGGCGTTGGAGTAGGTGATATTGATGCCGAACCTCTTCCGCACGAGGATAATAAAACTAAGCTTGCCAATGCCGTCAACAAAGTTAGTTTGTAGGATGGCATATTTCCATATCCTTTAACTAGTTTAAATCTTCTGGACATAAATTCTTATCATGGATAAAAAGATTCCTTCTAAAGAAAAATTAACACAAATAGTCAAACAAGTTCTATCTCAGCATTTGAAGGTTAACTCACAGGAAGAGTTATCTAGATTGGTCCTGAAGAGATTGAAAAGGGAAAATAAAGATTATGTTGTCTCGCCTGTGAGAGTGAAAAGAATCGCATTGGATATGCCTAAAATTGAAGTGAAGGCGAAAACAAAAAAGGCTGTTCGGTTGCAGAAAATAAATCACTGTCCTGTATGTCATTCCAAAATAGAGCCATTGGAAGTGAAAAATCTTGCTGAAAGGAAAGTCTTAATTGGGTATCAGTGCACCAAGTGCGCATATCAGAGTGATTTGGAGTCGTTCCTGCCGATGAAATATGCCTTCCTGTGGAAGGAAGCGAAAGTTTAAATACAAGTAAGAATATCTTACTAATATGAAAAAGGAGCAATTCGAAATACCTGAGTTGACAAGAGTAAGTTCTAAGGGCCAAATAGTAATACCAACTGATGTCAGAAAAAAACTTGGTATAAAAGAAGGTAGTACATTTGCTGTAACTTCAAAGAAAGATATGATAGTCATGAAAAAGCTCGATACAAAAATGAAACCTGAAGATTTGAAAACCTTAAAACTTATCGAAGAAGCCTGGGAAGATATTGAAAAGGGTAGATACAAAGTTTATCCTGTGAGAGAGTTCTTCAAAGAGCTGAAGAAATGGTAGAAATCAAGTTTGTTATTTCTACCGAAAAGTTTGAAAGAGAATTTAAAAAAATTAAGGATGAACGATTGAAAGAAAAACTAAAAAAGCAAATAACAAAAATAACAGAAAATCCTAATTTTGGTAAGCCTCTAAGGTACGAATTAAAAGGCGAATGGACAATCTATGTTAAACCATACAGATTGATTTACAAAATCGAAGGTGATAAATTAATTCTGTTAAGATTCGAACATAGAGATGAAGTTTACTAAATTTGACTGGGCATAAATTTTTGTATGCCGATGAAATACAGTTTTCTTTGGAAGATCTGAAAAAACCAATTTATATAAGGAATACCATTTGTTAATAGGAGGTTTTACATGGCAAAAAAGAAACCATTTGGTGGATACAGCATAAACTTCAAGGGAGTCAAAGAAAGCCTTGAAGATGTTTTCGGTGCAGCTGCTTTAGCGCCAAGTGAGATGACTAAACGATTGTGGGCTTTTGTTAAAAAGAAAAAATTAGCAGGAAAGTAGTCGGAATTAATTTTCAGAATTTTTTAATTTTCTATCTATTTTTCGATGCGCCGACTGGGATTTGAACCCAGGTATTCAGCTATCTCCTAACTTGGAAGGCTTGCACATATTTTGATGTCCTACCAGGCTAGACTATCGGCGCTTATGTTAAATTTAATAAATTCAACTTATTAATATGCCTGTGGAAGAGATTATCCGAAGGAGAATTAAAAAACTGAAGGACATCCATCCTGAATTTGATGAGAAGCAACTGGAAAGAGAGCTGATTCCTTTGCCTGGCGAAGAAGTAGGAATAAAAACTGTGAAGAAAAGAAAACGGTTTGCAACTTAAGTCTGCTCCAATTCCTTCCTCATCGTTTCAAGCTCTTCTTCAGTCCATTTTTTTTCTTCTCTTACAGGCACTTCGATTTTTTCCTCTACTTTCGGTTTTTCGACAGGAATAGAACTTTTGATTTTTTCAGCAGTTTCTTTCATCTCCTGCTCACTAAATTCTTTTACATTCCCATGTGTCAGATATTCACCATGGCCATCGTCTTCAAATCTTGGGACCACATGTATATGTGCATGAGGAACAGCAAACCCCGCTGTTATGAACTGGACAGATTTTGCTTCTAGAGCTTTTAATTGAGCCAGTACAATTTTTTTCGCAACTTCCCAATATTCACCAAAAGCATCAACATCATAAGTCCATCGATAGTGTTTTTTAGGTATTACTAAAGTATGACCTTTGTTCAAGGGTCGTATATCTAAAAATGCTAGGAAATTTCCATCTTCGTACACCTTGAACGACTGCACCTGGTCCCCTACTATAGCGCAGAAAATGCATTTCTGTTCCATAATTTCAATAGACTATTAAGATTTTTAAACATATAATCTGAAATAGTGATGTGATTTAAATGCCAGAAATAAAGAAGCCTAGAGAAGGCTCCAAGGGATATTGGCCGAAGAAAAGAAGCAAACGAATATATCCCAGTCTGACCACATATCCGGAAGCTGACAAGCCCAAAGTAATGGGATTTGCTGGATACAAGTCTGGCATGCTGCATGCTATAGTATTCGATAATAGGAAAGGCTCCCTTACATTCGGTCATGAAGTCTCCACTCCTGTAACAGTCATGGATTGTCCTCCGCTAAAAGTTATTGGAGCCAGAGCTTATGAAAATTCTGTTGATGGTTTGAGAATTCTATCTGAGGCTATGGTTAAAGACCTGCCCAAGGACATGTCCAGAAAATTCAAAATCGGTAATTTTAAAACTGAAGAAAAGCTGGCTGAAATGGAGAAAAATGCAGAAAAAATCTCCAAAATCAGGCTGATAGTCGCCACGCAACCGCGATTGTCCGGTGTAAGAAAGATAACCCCCGAAGTTTTCGAGCTTGAAGTCGGCGGGAAGGATTCAAAGGAGAATTTCGATTATGCCAAAACTCTTATGAACAAGGAGATTACAGCCAAAGACTTTACTCGTGAAGGCGATCTGGTCGATGTGGTTGCTGTGACAAAGGGAAAAGGCACTCAGGGACCAGTAAAAAGATTCGGTGTCAAGATACAAAACAGGCACGCCAAAAAGAAATTGCGACATGTAGGCTCGCTCGGGCAAGAAAGACCGGGAAAAGTAAGACACACCGTGCCTATGGCAGGACAGATGGGCTTCTGGAGAAGGACGGAATTGAACAAGAGGGTCCTGAAGATTGGCGATGACGATATAACACCGAAAAGCGGATTTACACGATACGGTTTAGTAAAGAATAGTTATATCTTGTTGGAAGGTTCTGTCCCAGGGAGCAAGAAGAGGTTGGTCATGTTGCGACCTGCGATAAGGCCAACAAAAGTGAAGTTTAATCTCCCAGAAATAAGGGAGATCGTTAGGTGATTATATGAAGGTTGATGTTTTAGACTTGGAGGGCAAACCAACGGAGAAGATAGAGCTGCCAAAGGTATTCGAAGAGCCAATCAGGGAAGATTTAGTCAAGCGAGCTGTATCCGCATCTCAAAGCAAGCGCAGACAACCATATTCGCCTGATCCTATGGCTGGCAAAAGAACCTCAGCACACTATCATGGCAAAAGAAGATTCAGATATTCAATGATGAACAGGGAGATGGCGAGATTGCCGAGGTTGCACAACAAGACAGTCCCATTCTTAACAATGCGTGCACGATTTGTTCCGCAAGCAGTAGGCGGAAGAAGAGCGCATCCTCCTTTAGTTGAAAGAGTTTGGGAGCAGAAGATTAACAAGAATGAAAATAGAAAGGCTATCAGAAGCGCTTTGGCTGCAACGGCTGTAAAAGAACTGGTTGTCAAGCGGGGGCATCGAGTTCAAAGCATGAAAGAGTTCCCGATTGTAGTTAATGACAAGGTGCAGGAGTTGAATAAAACCAAAGATGTCATAAAGTTTTTAGTTAAGATTGGGTTGGAAAAAGAACTGGATAGAATTGCTGAAAGAAAAATCAGAGCAGGAAAAGGCAAAACAAGATCAAGAAAATACAAGATTAAAGTCGGTCCGTTGT
Source organism: Candidatus Aenigmatarchaeota archaeon (assembly GCA_016177025.1). GTDB lineage: Archaea > Aenigmatarchaeota > Aenigmatarchaeia > CG10238-14 > SCSR01 > JACOWB01. The sequence continues at coordinate 22,502 of JACOWB010000010.1, read as the reverse complement.
TTGTTGTAACGAATGATAATGGGATTGATAAAGCCGTCAAAAACATTTCCGGCTGCGATGTCTGCAAAGTGGAAAAATTATCTGCAGAAGCTCTTGCGCCTGGGGCTAGCATAGGGCGATTAGCAATTTTTACGAAAAGTTCGCTTGAGAAGCTTTAACAAAATTATAAAGTATTTAATGCTTTAAGTAAATAAAATTTCAAGTGAATCTATGGATCCGTATAAGATTTTGTCGTACGCCTATCTCACAGAAAAGGCTGTTGGACTGGTGGAGAAGGAGAACAAGTTGGTATTTGTTGTAGACAGGAAAGCCGACAAGACACAGATCAAGAATGCTGTAGAAAAGGCGTTTGGTGTGAAGGTGGCAAGAGTGAACACTCAAATAAAAGGCGGGGAGAAAAGAGCTTACATCAAATTAAGACCGGAATCAAAGGCTGCTGATATTGCGGTCAAGCTAGGATTGACTGTATAGGCGATTTTATGGATATAGTGAGTAGAGAAACAGCACGTAAGGAATATAAACAATTGAAATCTCCTGAAGATATCCAAGATGCTATTACCAGATATCACATTACAGTTAGAAATGACGTATTAACAGGTATTCTTGGATTGATGGAAAAAGATGCTATCGAAGTTTACATAGATCCAAATAACCCTCATAGGCTTTATCTCGGATTAGCGGAAGGGGTAGATGATTTGCAAGTGGTTTTATGGGAAAAAGGTTAATCGTTCAAGCAAGAGGAAAAGGCGGACCGAGATATAAAATACCGTCGCATAGGTTCCTTGGTAGGGTTAGATATTTTTCTCACAGCAACTTTACAGGAAAGGTGGTGAATATAGCGAACGACCCTGGGCATTATTCCCCTGTGATGTTTGTCAAGGATGAAAACGGCGGCAAGGTTATGCACATAGCCCCGGAAGGAATCCAAGTCGGCGACTTTGTGCATTATGGGCAATATTCTGGCGTGGGAAGCGTTGTTGAGCTGTCCATGATTCCTGTTGGCACGCGTGTTTTCGGGATTGAGACATGGCCAGGCTCTGGACCAAAATTATGCAGGAGTTCTGGCAGTTATTCCACTGTAATGAGCGTGACGGATAACAAGGTGACGATACAATTCTCCACGGGCAGGGAAAAGACGGTCGATGGCAAGTGCAGGGCAATGGTGGGCATTCCGGCAGGCGGAGGCAGGTTGGAAAAGCCGTGGGTAAAGGCGGGAAAGAGGTCGCATGCCATGATGGCTAGAGGAAAACTGTATCCTAGAACTGTAGGCGTCGCGATGAACCCTGTCGACCATCCGTATGGCGGAAGGAAGAAACACGCTAAATTCAAGACTATCTCAAGGCATGCTCCTCCAGGAAGAAAGATAGGGAGCATTGCAGCTAGAAGGACAGGTAAAAGAAAATAAGAAAAGGTTTACTTATCGCATGAAAAAGTACCAGTATCCTACCAAAGCCAACGCTGCTGCTATTATTAGCAATGTAAGTTTGCCTACAGCTTTTCTCATAGAATTAATATGTGGAAACCGGTTTATAAAGCCGATGGAAATTTTTAAATAGACAACAAACGTAATGCTATTGATAATATGGCGAAAGAATTTGCACTCAGGGGAAAAACGTGGGACGAAGTGAGTGGCATGACCATTGAAGAGTTTGCACGACTGTTGTCGTCCCGAGAAAGAAGAACTCTGAGAAGGGGATTGACTGAAATGCAGAAAAAACTCTTGGAGAAAATAAAGAAAACCCCTGACAAATTCCATAAAACCCATTTGAGAGGCATGATAATTTTGCCTGAGATGGTCGGGAAGAAGTTTGGCGTGTATAAAGGTGGCGCGGCTGAAGGCGACAAGTCGAACAAATGGGTGACACTTTCTGTGACACCGCAGATGGTGGGGTTCAGGCTTGGTGATTTTGCCAGTCCTATAAAGCGTGTGCAGCACTCGGCGCCTGGTATCGGTGCTTCTAAATCCACGAAACACGCATCCATGAGAACCACGTAAGTGAGACAATGAAGACCGCGATCGCAAAAGTGACAAATGCCGCAATATCCCTGAAAACATCTAGGCTATTGCTGAAGGAAATAAAAGGGAAGAAAGTCGGCAGTGCGAAGAAACTTCTGGAAGGCATGATATCCAAGAAAAGGGATATCGATGGACAATACCATACGAAAACCACAAAAGAGATACTGGACATCGTCAAGTCGGCTGAAGCCAACGCGAAAAACAAGACCATGAATGTCGACAGGTTATTCATTCGAAATGCGAGAGCGGACAAGGCAGAGAAAAGAATGCTTGCAAAGAGCAGGACTCCGCATAGAGGGCGCATAGGCAAGTCGGCAAGCATAGAAATTGTTGTGGAGGAGCGATAATGGCTGTAGAGAAGATGTTCGTCAAAGAAGGAATAAAGGTATCCGAGGTGGAGGAATTCCTAAGAAAACGATTCGCGAGAGCGGGATACAGCCACACAGAAATCCAACGAACGCCTTTGGGGACAAGAATAATTGTTCATGTGCACAAGCCCGGGCTGGTGATTGGCAGGAGCGGCAGGAGAATAAACGAGATTACAGAAGAGATTAAGGAAAAGTTTAGTTTCGAAAACCCTTTGTTGGACGTCAGGGAAGTTCCGGAGCCGTTCTTGGATTCCAATATCGTTGCAAAAAGAATTGCGCTCTCGCTTGAGAAAGGTGTCAACTACAAGAAGGTCGCCAATTATTATCTGGAGAAAGTTACGGAAGCCGGCGCCGTCGGCATACAGATAGAGGTCGCCGGAAAGATAGGCGGCGTTGAGAGGTCACGGGAACAAAAATTCAAAACGGGATTTGTCGCGCATTCCGGAGACTATGCTGAAAGATTGGTGGATGTCGGATATACGCAGGCTGTTATAAAAGCGGGGATCATCGGCATCAAGGTCAAGATAATGAAATCACTGCCAAAGGAGCTCGTGGTTGAAAAGCCTGTCAAACATTTAAATACTGCAGAATAATTTAGTAAAGAGGGTTCCGAGTTGAAGACGAAAGATATTCGCGCGATCGACAAGAAAGAATTGGGCAATAAACTTTCTGAACTGCGCCTTGATCTTATGAAAGAAAAAGGCAATGTCAAGCGCGGACGGGCTGTCAAGAATCCTGGGAGAATACGAGTTCTGAGGAGGGACATAGCCCGCATACTGACCATAAAAAAAGAGGTAAAGAAATAAGATGGCTGTTTGCCCCAAGTGTGGATCTCAAGCGACTGCGAATACTTGTTCTAAGTGCGGTCTACCGTTTGATTTGTGCGTCTGCGTAACAATAGAAAGAGAAGCGGAAAAAATCAGGATATCCACCGAGATGAGAAGGTTTAACAAACCGATAACAGTTATCGAAGGCATAGACGAAAACGCAAAGGACGTTTCCAAGCAACTAAAGAGCAAGCTCGCATGCGGCGGGACTGTAAAAGAAGGACATATAGAATTGCAGGGGGACCATAAGACTAAGGCGAAGGATATTCTTGTTAAGCTTGGCTATTCTGAAGAGCAGATTGAGATTAGTTAAATATTGAAAACGAAAAATATTTTATAATGTTAAGAATAGGTGTTGCATGTCAATAACAGCCCAAAATATCGTAAGACATGAACTGATTGGATTAAAAGTAAAGATAGTAAAATCTACAGACTCTACACAAAAAGGAATTACCGGCAAAGTTATCGACGAGACATACAACACATTGAAAATCGAAACTAAAGATAAAGAAAAGACTGTGATAAAAGAGAATTGTGTTTTTATTTTCACACTTCCTGATAAAACCAAAGTTCAAGTCGACGGCAAGCTTCTCGTCTCTCGGCCAGAAGACAGGATAAAGAAAAAACTTCTTAAATGGTAACTTATAAAAACCTATATTTTGGTAATAAATAGAGTGAAATCATGGTGACAAGAAACATCGGGATAGAGGCAGTGCCGCCTAAAAACGAATGTGCGGACAGCAAATGCGCATGGCACGGTAAGATAAGTGTCAGAGGGAATGTCCTTCAAGGCAAGGTAGTTTCTGCCAAAGCCAGAAAAACAGCTATAATCAAGCGTGAATTCCTGCATTACCTGCCAAAATATGAAAGATATGAAAGAAGGCATTCGAAGATTCATGCATACAATCCCGAGTGCGTAGCTGCGAAAGAAGGCGATATAGTTACTATAGTCGAATGCCGGCCACTAAGCAAAACCAAGCATTTTATTGTAATAGAAAAGGTGGGCGGATGAAGGGGATTAAAGCTTCTGTCACAAGAGGGTTGAATGTAGGCAGTAAGCTTATATGTGCTGATAACTCTGGAGCTAAAATTGTCCAAATAATTTCTGTTTCAGGTTACAAAGGAAAAAGAAAAAGAGTGCCGAAAGCCGGAGTGGCAAATATGATAAAAATTACCGTCAAGGTCGGCGACCCGAAGGTAAGAAAACAGATGTTCAATGCTGTGATAGTCAGACAGCGACAAGAGTACAGACGATTGGACGGAATGAGAGTTTCGTTTGAAGATAACGCCGCTGTACTGACAGACGAAGAAGGCACTCCAACTGGAACTGAAATCAAAGGTCCGATAGCGAGAGAAGTTGTTGAAAGATTTTCACCTATTGGAAAGATTGCGAGCATAGTGGTGTGATATGGATCGGGCTAAATACGAAGAAAGAATAATATCTGTAATGAAGCATCTGTATGATTCAAGAGTTGATATAGGTGGTGGACAATTACGGTACTCTGTTCAAAACTCTGGCAGTAGGACTCTATCATTATTTTATAGATTATCGGGAGGATTAATCGGGGATTTCACTCCTATAAATGGTATAGTTATCGCAGAAGGATTTCCTAGACCAACTCATGATCAGATTTTTGTCAATCCTAGTATCCGTATCCGCTTGCAAGAAAGAAAATTAATGGCTTTAGAAAGGAGATGCGGGATTATATGAGACAACCTAAATCTTCGAAATCTAGAAAACAGAGAAAGTTCCTATATACCGCACCACTGCATCTGAGAAGAAAAATCCTAGCATCACATCTATCAAAAGAACTAAGAGAAAAATTCAAACGTCGAGCTTTGCCCTTAAGAAAAGGTGATGAGATTCAAATAATGCGTGGCAAGTTCAAAGACAGAAGAGGGAAAGTTGCTCGAGTGAATTACAAAAAATATCGTGTTTATATCGAAGGGGTGACAAGAAAGAGAACTGTTGGGACTGAAGCACAGGTTGGGTTGCATCCGAGTAAAGTGAAAATAATTAATCTGAATTTGGATGATAAAAAGCGACAGAAGATATTGGAAAGAAAAGGAATTAAGTTAGAAGTTACAACCTCAGCTCCGGTGGAAAAGTAAATGTCGGTCTGCTCCTGTGCAAAAATCTATCACGTCGATATTGTCTAAAGCCGTTATAGCTTCACGCATAAATTTCGCAATTGTGATATCCGAGTTCTCCCCAGCAAATCGCCGAACATCTTGTTCAACATATAGAAGCAGTGCCGAATTAGTGTGCGGCATTATTCTTTGTAATGTGTTTACACCTCTTGCAAGTACATCAAGTCTGCAACTATCTGAATACCAATTAGCAAAAATGCCATTCAGTATTAGAAGTGGGTGGGAGAACAACTCTCTTAGATCGTATTTCGTTATATCACCTGGAATTAGACCCGCTCTGTCTATTCTTTCTAAGCACATGGAATACATCGGCACACCAAGTGTTCTAGCTAGTTCGTAGGCCTCTATTTCGTCTCTAGTTGGGTTTAGTTTTCCGGGGACGTATACTATACCAGAACCTTCACGAACCATTTTTTCAAGATACGGAGCTAATACTACAAGTCCCTGACCATTGGCTGAGCTTAAAGAACCTATTTCAGTTCTCTCTCCAGCTAGTACCATTAATATAAATTTGAAACCAAAACAATATAAATGTTCCTAATCAATTGTTGAAAGATATGGCACACTTGAAAAGATTGCTATCTCCATCATTTTGGAAGGTACCGAAGAAGGAAAAGAAATGGGTAGTCACGCCACACGCCGGACCACATCCCAAAATGCAATCAATTCCATTGTCAGTAATTTTGACACACATGCTAAAAATAGCAGATACGACCACAGAAGCAAAGAAAATAATAAGAAAAGGCGAGATATTTGTCGACGGCAAGAGAAGGAAGGATTATGCTTATCCGGTTGGATTATTTGATGTCGTATCGGTACCAAAACTAAAGAAGCATTATCGCGTTGTCCCTGGTGGAAAAGGGTTGGAATTAATTGGGATTGAGAAGGATGCGAACTTGAAAATCTGCGCCATAGACGATAAATCTGTTCTTAGGAAGTCTAAAACCCAGCTGAATCTCCACGACGGTAAAACCATATTAGTAGAGAATGGCAATTATAAAACAGGGGATTCGCTACTGGTGGAGTTACCTTCACTTAAAATTGTGGAGCATTTGCCCTTGGAAAAGGGAAATATCGGATTAATCTCGCATGGAACGGGCTCTGGAAAACTTGGCAAAGTAAAGGAATTGGTGAAAGGCACTATACGCGAACCTCAGAAAGTTGTTTGCGAGGTCGACAAGGAGGACAGGACAGTCAGCAAGCACAGTTTTATCGTTGTCGGGAAGGAGAGATCTGCAATAAAAATTTCGTAAAGATTAAATTCTTTGTTATCGTGGTTAAATTATGAATGAGAATCCAATGCGTCAAATCAGGATAGAAAAGTTGACTCTTAATATAGGATGCGGTGATGATAAGCAAAAAATTGAGAAAGCACAGAAGCTTTTAGAAAAGCTCACAGAGGGCAAACCTATAGTGACAAATTCGAAGAGAAGATCCACATTCGGAGTTGCGAAGGGCAGACCACTGGGTGTGAAAATCACATTAAGAAAAAACAAAGCCGGTGATTTTTTCAATTCCGTGCTAAAATCTATTGATAATAAAGTGAAAGGATCCCAGATAGATAACGACGGCAACATAAGCGTCGGCGTCAAGGAATACATCGATTTGCCGAATGTCAGATATTCGCCAGAAATTGGAATGCTGGGCATGGACGTGGCCGTGACTTTGGAGCGTCCAGGCTACCATGTGAGAAGAAGGCGCGTGAAAAAAGCTATTATAGGAAAAGAACACAAAATTAATAAAGCCGACACGATAAATTGGCTTAAACAGAGAGGTGTGACAGTTGAATGAAGACATGCATCATGTGATGGAGATGGCGATTGAAGTGAGCGGATCTATTCTTAGGCAGGCTGAATGGGAAAAGAACTTTACGAAAACATACACTCGTGTATTTGAAAAGATAGCCGAGTTGCAATTTACGGGCAATCCGGAAGTTCTTCAAGTTCTTGGTAATCTGGGTGGATAATGCCGACGAAATTTGGGAAGGCTAATCGCAAATGCCGTCGCTGTGGAAATTCTCGCGGCGTGATTAGGAAATACGGGTTGTTTTACTGCAGGAGATGCATACGAGAAGTTGCATCAAGCTTGGGATTCAAAAGATACGGGTAGTACTGTGTCCGTTTCCTGATCTTTTTGTAGGTAAAACTCTATAAGTAACTCCGTACCCGTCGCGCAACATTATGTGATTATTTTCCAGAGTCCTTTGTATTAACCCTAATATCTGCCATAGACTATTATCGAACACGAATCCGGGGTTATCAGCATAGACATTTCCTTCGTCCATTATTCTGGCCACAAAGTATACCCAATTTGTATCTGCATCGTAAGAAAACGCTAGTTTAGTTGGAATATTATAATCGTAATTTGTCTTCTCGATTATCGGGAAATTCAATGTCCCTCTTGGTCGCATTTGAATCTACTAAACATTTAATGAAACAATTTATTAATATCTTTATGACAATCGAGATGATACCAGTAATAGTAACTTTCACGGGCACGACTATCGCGGCTATTTGGGATTTAAAAACAACCGAAGTTCCCGATCAGTTGCCGTATATCATGATTGCCATAGCTTTGCTATTTTACGGATATCAGTCGTTGGTTGAATGGAATATCTGGCCTATTGCCAACAGCTTGATTTATGGCATGGCATTTCTCAGTTTCGGCGCTTTCATGTATTACATCGGTCAATGGGGCGGAGCTGATTCTTGGATTCTTGCAGCGGTGGGATTTTTATTACCTGCTGTCCCGCAAGGTTTCATATCAACAATTTTCCCATTTTCTCTCAGTTATTTCATCAACTTGTTCATAGTTGGCGCTGTTTACATGATGCTTTACGCACTTATTTTTGCCTTAAGGAATAAAGTTGTATTATCCGGGTTTGTCTCGGATTTGAAATCAAGTGCCAATGTCCTTTTTATAGGCTTGATTGGACTTTTTGTTCTATTTTATATTGCAGGATTGAGCATTACTAAAATATTTTCTGGTTCGGTGGATTTTGCAGGAGCGTTTTACATGTCGTTATATCCTTTGTTTTCTGTCGGTGCTTTGTATGTTGTTTGGAGATTTGCCAAATCTGTGGAAATTCATGGTTTTAGAAAGAAGATTTCTGTATCAAAATTGAAAATTGGTGACATGCTTTTGTCTGAAAAGAAGTTGATTGGGATAACACAAGAACAAATTAAAGCACTGAAAAAATCCGGCAAGAGATATGTTGAAATCAAGGATGGTGTAAGATTTGCGCCTGCATTTCCACTTGCTCTTTTGGTCACATTATTCTACGGTGATTTGATTTTGGTTTTGATTAACTTGATTTAGAATTATCTTTGCGCAGATGTTCTCTTGCAATTAGTGCCGAAGTTATCAAGACAATTATTCCTCCCAGCATTTGAATTATATTAAGGGTTTCTCCAAAGAGGAAATATGCGAAAGGCACACCTGCAATAGGACCTATCGAACGAAGTGCCGACACCATCCATCCTTTCACAGTTTTCAAGGAGATGAACCAAAACGTCAGACCGAAAACATTCCACAAAATTACGAAAGAAATCATGTACACCCACCCTATAGATGCTATGTTCCATACAGCCGAAGATACAAAGAAAAGTGAAATCGGCAAAAGTATTAGGCCTCCTATTCCACTTGTCACCGCGCTTGGCACTCTTGATCCGATGCTTTTTGAAAGTCTGCTCCCATAAATATAGGATAACGCAAAAAGCAACATCGCAAATATGACAAGCAAGTCGCCCAATTGTGTTCGGCCGAATGTCAGAAAGTTACCCCCTGTCGACAGTATGATAGCGCCTGTCATGTGCACTGTTAGAAGGATTATGTGAGACTTTCTTATTTTTTCTCCAAGCAAAAGCCAATGCCAACCTAAAACGAAAAAAGGTTCCATTTTGGAAAAGAATATTGCCTTGATGCCGTCCGTCATACTCAATCCTATTGTCATTATGCCGGCTCCAAACACTCCCCGTACGAATAACATCTTGAGAAGATCTTTTGAATTTCCTTTGAGCTGGAGCAAATTGAATTTCTCTTTGAATAGAAACATCGAAAAAAATAAGATGATGCCTCCTAAAATTCCAGTGATACTGGCTACGAAAAGAGGCGGAAGCAATTTTGCCGCAGCTGCTATAAGAACTACACCTATGCTGGAAAGCAGTGGGGATAAAACACCAAAAAATAATCCGTAATCCTTAGGTTTCATAAAATCCTATTTCTTTTCCAGTTTTTCAATTCCGAACATATAAGGTCTCAAAACTTTAGGAATTACAACACTACCATCCTTCTGTTGGAATTGTTCTATTATCGCAATCATAGTCCTGCTTGTAGCCAATGCTGTATTATTCAAGGTGTGGACAAATCCCTTCACAGGCTTGCCTTCGCCTTCTTTGAACCTTATTCTTAATCTACGTGCTTGATAGTCTGTACAGTTAGAATTAGACCCGACTTCCCTGAATTGCTTGTCAGCCATCCAAACTTCTGTATCATACTTCTTTGCAGCTATATTTCCTATGTCACCAGTGCAAACATTGACAACGCGATAATGCAATCCTAGAGATTGGTATAGTAATTCGCAATTTCTTTGCAGTTCTTCATGCAATTTCCATGACTGTTCTGGTAGACAGAAAACAAATTGTTCGACTTTATTGAAATGATGCATCCTGAACAAACCTTTCGTATACTTTCCATGTGCCCCGACTTCTTTCCTAAAGCAAGGCGAAACACCAGCAAACATTATTGGAAGTTTACCTGCATCCAGTATTTCGTCTATGAACATAGAAGCCATAGGATGTTCGCTAGTGGCTATCAGATAAGAATCTTCATTTTCTATTTTATACGTAACCATCTCGAAGTCTGATAAATCAATCACGCCTTCGTATGGTTTTCTTCTAATCATCAGCGGGGGTGAAATTATTGTGAAATTTTTCTTTCGTAGGACATCAAGTGCAAACTTTTGCAGGGCTATGTCCAAGAGGACCAATTCGTTCTTAAGATAATAGAACCTCTCGCCAGCTATTTTAGCCCCGCGTTCGACGTCTATCAGATCAAGCTCCTGTAAAATTGTTAGATGATCTTTAGGCTTGAAATCGAATTTCGGCGGGTTTCCCCATTTCCTAATCTCAACATTATCAGAATCATCCTTGCCAACAGGTACACTTTCATGAAGCAAGTTTGGTATATTCATCAAAAGAGATTTTTCTTTAGTTTCTAGTTCAGTTGATTTTTTCTCACTTTTTTTTACCAAAGAATCAATCTTCCTAGCCTCTGTCAATTGTTTCTTCGCTGGTTTTCCCGACTTTTTTAGCTTAGCTACTTCTAGACTTAGCTGATTTCTTTTTTGCCTCAGTTGATTGAGTTCCGTTTGCATTTTTCTCCATTTTGTATCAACCTTCAATAATTCCTCCAGAAATTTGAGTTTTTCAAAATCATTTCTTTTCTTGATATTTTCCCTGATTAAAGAAGGGGTTTCTCTTATGAGTTTTATGTCAAGCATAATATGCATTTGTGCTACAAGATTAAAAGGATAGGTCAAAATAACAATAAACCTATGGATATAAAAAATGTAAGAAAATTATTAGATCCGCATATAAGAGAATTTTTTTTGTCACTACAAACTACCGAGGAGGAAGTAGTACTGCGATGGGTTATCTGAGAAGATACGGTGAACATATCGGTCTTTCTTCATTGCCACCTTATCTTGAAGAAGCATACTGTAAATTAGAAGAAGAAATGGGAATGCGTATACCGCGTTCAAATGCAGGTATTGGTGTGCGTTCAGATTATTTAGATGGAAAGATAGCAAATTTAATTTCCTTTAGTCAAATAGATTCTAATATCACTATGAAGTCAGTGCCTAATTACACTGTAACTCGATACTAATGCTATGCACAAAGTTCTTTTGCTTCTTACAAAAATTCCGAAAGGCAAGGTGACTACTTACGGAATTTTGGGTAAATTATGCAAAACATCACCCAGAGCTATTGGCATGATAATGAAAGCTAACAAACATCCTGAATTGTACCCATGTTACAAGGTTGTTGGCAGTTCTGGCAATTTAATTGGGTATAGTGGTAAGGGCGGATTGAAAACGAAAAGAAAACTGCTGGAGAGAGACGGAATAGAATTCACAAACGATAAGATAGATAAAAGATATTTCTACAAATTCAAATAATTTTAATGTCAATCGGATTAAAACGTGAACTTGGGTTGTTCGAAACTACTGTATATGGCATAGGGATAATTCTTGGTGCTGGGATATACGCCTTGATTGGTGAGGCGGCCGGATTGACAGGCAATTCTGTTTGGTTGTCATTTGTAGTCGGTGCGCTCGTCGCGTCATTTACAGGACTGAGCTACGCCGAACTTGCGACAATGATGCCGAAAGCGGCGGCGGAATATAACTATCTCAAAAAAGCTGGCAGCAAAGTGCTTTCATTCCTCATAGGATGGCTGATACTTTTCACTGGTGTGGCGGCTGCTGCGGCTGTTGCTCTCGGGTTTGCAGGATATTTCCACGGTCTATTCGGATTCCCGATAATTCTAATCGCCATAATATTGATTGCTGCCCTATCTTACATCAATTTCATGGGAATAAAAGAATCCTCACGGTTTAATATAATCTTCACGGCTGTAGAGGTGTTCGGCCTTATTGCGGTAATAATACTGGGATTCACAGCTTTCGGAAAGACGCAAATTAATTATCTGGAATTCAGTAACGGTACGAAGGGGTTGCTGTCTGCAGCCGCATTAGTATTCTTTGCATACCTGGGATTTGAAGAAATTGCAAATATATCCGAGGAGGCAAGACGTCCTAAAAAAATTCTTGCGAAAGCATTCATCATTGCAGTCGTCATAACTACGATATTGTACATATTGACTTCTGTAGCGGCTGTTACCTTAGCCGATTCAAAGGAGCTCAGCTCATCCAAATCACCTTTGGCAGTGGCCGTATCAAAAACATTCCTAGGCAACAATGCATTCACGATAATGTCTTACATAGCCCTATTCGCGACAGCTAACACGGTTCTAGTAATGTTGATTGTAGGTTCGAGAATGATGTACGGCATGAGTAAGGGCGGTGCATTGCCAAAATTACTGGGAATTGTCCACAAGATACGTGGAACGCCTCATATAGCTGTAATTGTTGTCATGCTGTTTTCCATGATATTCGTGTTCGTTGGAGAGATAACTATCGTGGCCAACATAACAAGCCTCGGGGCGTTTATCACATTCGGGCTGGTCAATGGCGCTTTAATCTGGCTTAGGTTCAAATATCCGAAAATGGATAGACCATTCAAGACACCTGTGAACATTGGTAAATTTCCCATATTAGCATTCCTAGGACTGTTGACGTGCATTTTCATGATATTCCAGTTTAGTTTTACTGTAATGCTTTATACAGCTGTAGCTATGGCTGCTGGATTGATATTATATCAGCTGATTGAAAGAAAGATTATTAAATAAAGGTTATTTGTCAATTAGATTTATAACTCCTCGACAACTTTTACTTCCACAGTTACATTTCATGTTCAAACTAGGAACACTTTCTTCAGAATAATCAGAAGTTATTTCCTCGCTTTTCTTAATATATCTCCTTGCAATATCACATTGGTTTTTTGCTGTTGTATTTGCTTCACAAGAATGGTTTACATACTTTTCTGGCGATTTCATAAGAATATATTTGCCGTTTAGGTAAGTTACAAAGTCCCTATCTTTCTTTGCCAGTTTTTTTACCTGTTCTTTTGTGAGCTCGCTACTTGTATCCCATTTTAAGACGATTTCGCCTTTCTCGAAATCTCTGGTTGTAAAAACTCCTTTCCCATGTATTCTTGATTTTTTGACAATGACGTCCATGATAACAGTAATTATCTTGTAACTTCTTGCTTCTTAACAAACTCGTATAACTTTTTAGCTTTCTTGTCCTTTTCGAAATGTTTCCTTATAGGTTCTATCATCTGGTCCAAATACATAGCGACGGCATTTTTCAAATCTACTGGATGTAGTTTGCCTTGCCTGAAAGTTTCTTCAAGTTCTTGGTAATTGTCGAGTTCAATGTCCCCACCGAATTTTTTATCCCGCTCGATTTTCATTGACTTGAATTTCTTGAAAATCAAATATTTGGAGTATTCCAATACAGGATTTCCTTCCACAACTTTCTCAGGGCAGAATGCAGAGTTGATTTTCTTTTTTATTTCCTCTTGAGAATCATGTACAAATATTGCTGTCTGTGGTTTTGACTTGCTCATCTTTGAAGAAATCTCAACATCCATTTCCTTGTTTTCCTCATAACCTTCCGGTTGCTTTGCGCCTTCCAATCCCATTAACATGTGGTGGGATGCTACAACTGGCTTTTTCCATTTCATTTTTTCAGCTACATCGCGCGCCAGCATGTTGGCTCGCCTCTGGTCTAGTCCGAGTTGGCATATGTCGGCATCCAAATGAAATATGTCCGCGGTCTGCATCATCGGATAGAAATATTGCGCAACTTCCTGCAGCTCACCTTCTTTTCTTCCCATTATTGTTAATGCGCGGGTAGCACGATGCATCGTTGTGTTCTTAGCGATGAGAATGACTCTCTTCCAGTATTCTTTGTTAGAAAAAGCATCGGACGCCCACAGGAATTCAACCTTCTTCTCATCCACACCTGCAGCCTTCCAAACTTCTATAAAATACTCCCCGACTTTTCTGATTCGGTTCAAATCACCGCCTATCTTGTTGTTTATCCACGCAAAAGAATCTGCAAGCCAGAGTTTGAAATGAACGCCGGCTTTGATCAAATCTTTCAGCAACAATGGACGGAAAACCCCGAACGGTAGATGCGCTAATCCGCTAGGCTCAAATCCGTCATAAGCTATAGGATGCAAATTAGTTCCTAATAACTCACGTAATTCTTGTTCGGTGATTATTTCTTCTCCAACACCTCTTACCAATTCGAATCGTGTTTCTAAATCCATTTTATCCTATATTGTAGTTTATTATCTAAATTTAAAAAACAGGGACGTTTTTCTCGGATAGTTCACCATATATTTTTGCCAGATTTTCTGCTGTAAATCTTATGTCAAAGTTATTAACACATCTTTCTCTTGCCATTCTTCCTATTTGCCTTCTCTCATTTTTATTATCCAATAATCTAGTAACGGTATTTGCCAATTCTTCTGAACTCGAAACAACTATTCCAGACTCTCCAACAACTTCTTCCGGACCTCCTGAACCTTTCCAAACTATTACCGGCTTTCCGCATGCCATAAATTCTGCGACACAGAGACCGAAAGTCTCGCGGACGGTCGGTATGATGCCTATATCTGACATTTGGTATCTGTCAAGGAGGTCATCGCCTGTCTGATAGCCATAGAAATGAACTCGGTCGTATACACCTATGTCACGGGACATTTTCTCAAGATGTTGGATATCCGGTCCTTCGCCTGTTACTGCTACATGAGTATTCTGTCTATGCTTTGGATCCAAATGATTGAACCCTTCGAGGATTCTTCCAGCTGCTTTAAGGGGTGCGAGCCTACCTACAAAGCCCAATACATATGCATCTGAATATCCGACATAGTTTCTCTTCAATCTCCTTATTTCCCCCGGTTTTGCAGGTCTGAAATGTCTTGTATCAACGCCATTATGAACCACGGTTATTTTCCTGTCTACTTGCTCTGGCATTTGTCCATTATAATAAAACTGTCGGAAATCTTCTTTCTGTGAATGAGAAACAAATATAACCTTGTCAGCTTCTTCGACTGCGGTTATTTCATATTCGAAAAACCTTGGATCAATCGGCACTTCCATTTCTATTCCGGCTTCAGCAAATAATATCGGACGGGGTTTGTAGAGCTGGTGAAGCTGTATGACATAAGGTATTCCTTCGGATTTCATTGTTATGCCA
The DNA here is from genome assembly GCA_016177025.1 of Candidatus Aenigmatarchaeota archaeon. Lineage (GTDB taxonomy): Archaea > Aenigmatarchaeota > Aenigmatarchaeia > CG10238-14 > SCSR01 > JACOWB01. The sequence goes on along the minus strand of JACOWB010000010.1, from coordinate 7,247 downwards.
GTACCATGGCTTGAAAAATAGTGTGCATGTGCCAACCCGTATCTTTCACCGTTTCTGCGGACATAACCTCTAACCGCTTCTGAAAAATCATGCATATGCTGCGAATTTCTTATGTCCCCATGCGTACCATTTACATCAACTCTTATTACACGAAAATGAGGATCAAGTTCTTGTATAGCAGGACGATCGCCGATACGAGGAGTAAAAACGTCTATATCATATCCACGATGTGTCAACTCTCTGCCGACGGTGCGCATGTATATCCCCATGCCGCCTTTCCATTCCTCTTCATACGGGCTTTCCCAATGGCATATCCACATAACCCGTTTCAGGTCGACCATAATAAGATAACCATTCGAAAACAAATTTAAATGGAGTGATTGTTTGGTTCAAATTAGCTTCAATGGTGCCATGGCTTCTGTAGGATGCTCTTCTGTTCTGGTTGACACAGGCGTTGAAAAGATAGTTCTCGATTATGGGACAAAAATACAGGAAATACCGCCACTATTCCCGATACCAGTGCAAGGCAAGATAGATGCAATACTGCTTTCGCATTCACATTTGGACCATTCGGGAGGAGTACCTGTCTTGGAAGCTAAAAAAAACGGTGCACGAGTGTATACTCCCAATGTAACGAAACAGCTGGCAGAACTGCTGTGGCTGGACTCTATAAAAATAAGCCATGAAGAGAAAGTGGATCTCCCATTCAATAAGGATGACGTCAGGAGAACTCTGAATAATTTCGTACCTACGGATTTCAGAAAATCATTCACGCTAAAAAAGACCAAAGTTACTTTATTCGATGCCGGACACATTCCTGGCAGCACTATGCCTTTTCTGGATACAGGAGAGAAAACCATTCTCTACACAGGAGATTACAAGATATCTCCTACAAGACTGATGAAAGGTGCAGACACAAATCTACCAGATGTCGACACACTGATAACGGAATCAACTTACTGCGATCGCGAACATCCTGACAGGAAATCTCAGGAGAAGGAGTTGGCGAGAACTGTCCACAGCACATTGGCAAATGACGGCATAGCTCTGATTTCGGGTTTTGCTGTCGGCAGAATAGACGAACTGCTTCTTGTTTTAAATCAATACGGAATAGACTACCCTGTTTATGTCGACGGCATGGCTAAGAAGGCCCTGACGATAATCAACCAGAATCACCATCTTTTGAAGGAACCGAAGAGTTTGAACAGGGTGCTCGAGAAAGTAGAGTACGTGAAAGACCAGGGAATGAGAAAGAGAATAATCAAGAATCCATGTGTCATCCTGACCACTAGTGGAATGCTGTCCGGCGGACCTATAATGTGGTATATGAGCAAGCTTCACGACAGGCAAAATTGCAGCCTTACATTGACCGGTTTCCAAGTTGAAGGTACGCCTGGCAAGACATTGCTAGAAACTGGGAGATATATCAACGATGGTATAGATGTCGAAGTCAAGATGTCGATTAGAAGACTGGACTTTTCAAGCCACCTGGGCAGAACTGATCTGTTTGGATTTATTAACCGTTTGGATCCCGAAAAGATATTTTGCGTCCATGGCGACCACACGGAAGATTTCGCACGGGAGTTGAAGGAAAAGGGATATGATGCTACAGCGCCACTGGCTAATAATAGGATTTTTAATCTTTAATCATCTCCAAGCGTGGTGCGTTGCAACGATTCTATTCATGCCACCTGGCATTCCAGGGTTTTCCACGATATCCAAATCAAAACCCTTGTATCTGACCTCAGACGACAAATATTCAATCCACTCTTTTTGCTTTCCAACTAAATAAATTGTTCGCATTGCTTGTGGTGGTATCGGATTATGTGCGCCATAAATGTTCGAAGCTTCATCATACCTGCCTGTAGGACCGACGGTTACTATCGGACTGCCAAGTCTCTCGGAAGTTTCCCGATTGACCTCGACCATGAAAGAACCCCATTTTTTGCGTGCTCCGAATGTAAAAGAAGTTGAAGGATTATCACTCAGAAAAACCGTTGCAGGGCGGTCTTCATGATAGCGCCCAACTAAGCCGTCGTTTAGTATATCTGGAAGTTTTTGGGAACCGCCTGAATGGTAGAGAATTCCGGCAGGCAAGTTAGGTCGAACGGTTTCGTCAGAATCGATAACTAAACTTGGGAGTAATAAATTTTCGACCAGCATCCAAAACTCGTAGGGAAACTTCGTTCTCAGCTTTAATCTTTGCGTTACTCTTTCTTCCAAGTCGTCTTTTGAGATGCCACCCGGAGAAGATGCTACAAACCTCCACACTTCATCCACAAACCTCTTCTCAGTAATTTCTGTAGGCACAAAAAACATTCGGAATCAGCCTATTTAAAGATTTATCATCACTTATAAATAGTGAAAACCGAAAGGTTTATATATTAGTAACTACCATACAGTAACATATGCCAATAGAGACACAAATAACCACATGCAGCGAACATTACCAGATGTGGAAGGATAAAGCATTGCTTACCAGCGACATTTACGAATCCAAGAAAGCATTAGAAAGGGCGTTTTTCTGGATGGAACTGAGGTCCGCTTTCATATTTTTGCGCGCTGTTGAACAGACCAGGACTGATAGCGAGACGAAGGAAAAGTTAATAAAGGCGAAATTAAATTTATCTAAGAAACTAAGTGAATATCTTAAGGAGAGAATAAAGGAGATTTAAATGGCTCGTGCAAAAATGACAACACCTTATGGCATTAATGTCGCTCGAACTGTTGACACGTGTCCCGAGTTAGGACCTCTTATACCGGAAAGTGATTCAAGATATTGGGAAGATGGTCGTCTGGGATTTTTTTATACAAGTGCGTATAGTAGGAGACAAGCGATGACACAGTTCTTATCGACATTGGGAAATGCTAACTATAGGCCAAGGTGGGCCATGGAACAATTACGTGCACATATTGATGAACTTGTAGAACCTGTCGCTAGAAGGGGAAATGATATAGCAAATTTCCAATTACCAATGATAGGTCTACTCGAGTAATTCTTTACAGATTTTACAATCACACAAATCCCTAGAATCTATTACAGCTATAGGCTTGTGGGCGATAGTTATCTGATTATCATCCTCAGGAATAGGCATCCTCTGTTTTTTCATCTGTTCCTTTACATTCTTCAGATATGTTTCATTGATTTCACAAACTACAAGTTTTCTCAAGTTATCACTAAATATTTAAAAGTCTCATAGCTATTAATAACAGGTATAATGCCGCCGATAATTGTCCAAGAAAAATGCATTGGATGTGGTGCTTGCGTAGCTGTATGTCCGTATCAAGCTCTGGAAATGGACGAGGATAATATAGCGGAATTAGTTATCGACAAATGCAAGGATGACTGGAGTTGTGTTCCTGTCTGCCCGACTGAAGCTGTTTTAAAACCTCCTGCAGATTTCAAAGTCACCAAGCGTGTTTATACAGAAAAAGAAATTGAGCAGATGGGACTGATTGTCAAAGGAACAAACGCGTTTTGGAAAGAGAAGAAAGAGTGATTTAATGGATTTCAATATATTCTGGTAATTCCACTTTAATGAAATCTTGTGGTTTTAATTCTCTAAATTGATGATAGGGTACTCTGATTAAGTATACATCTCGATTCGGTTGTAGACGATCTTTCTTAACCACAATACTGGCTTGAGGATCTGAAAACACAGCTATAGGGATATCTTCCAAAAAGGCATAAACATCAATTCTGTGGTCGCCTAGAAATCCAATGCGACCGTTCAGGTTTTCTCCAAATCTTTCGTCTACATGAGTAAGAGTTGTATGATCTCCTCGTCTGTAAACTCTCGTCATCTGTCTCTTAAGATTTTATGCGTATCAAAGTTTAAATCTCTATAAGGAAACATGCGGATTGAGAACATAAGCATAAGGAAAGCTCTCACAATGGGTTTTCAAGAAACTACAGAGGTAGAAATAGAAACCAAGAAAGGAATTGTGCATTCTTTAGCTCCTATTAACAAGAACGGGATATACAAAATAAAGTCGCACTCTCCAGAAGAGATGGAAACGGAGTTTCTGGAAATAAAACGGCATTTTGTCAATCAGACCTTCGACAATATCGAAGAAGTGGACAGGTTCTTGCATACTCTGGATATATCCGTTGACTTTCGTGAAATCGGCGGGAATCTGGCATTTGCCATATCGTCCGCATTCGTGAAATCTTTTGCTCAGTGGGAAGGAATCAAAGTTTTTGAATACCTGACGAAAAAGCCCCAGCTTCCAATGCCATTACTTGTCGTCTCTGACAAAAGGAAAACTGAGACTGATTTCAAAGAGCTCATGCTGTACCCGGTCCAAAAGAAATTATTTTCCAAGAGCGTAATGCAGTTAGTTGATGTGCGCAGCAATCTTGAACTAAACAAAAGCATGACGAATGAAAAGGTGCTGAAAGCTCTTGCATCAGTTACAACCAAGAATTCGCTTCATCTTGGAATCAACTTTGGTGCCGGAGATCTCTGGAACACCAGGAGATATACCTATAGCACAGGAGAGAACCTGATACCCCAAGAACAGCTGTTGCTTGTGCAGGACATCGTAAAAAACTATCCTGTCGGATATATCGAAGATCCGTTTCATGAGGATGACTTTGTCTCATTTGCCACACTAACGCATAGGCTACCCACACGCTTGGTAGTAGGTAACGAATTGTATTCGAACAATTCTGAGAGGTTTGAAAGAGGCGTCGAATTAAAATCCACGAGCGGCATAAATATTTCGCCCGCCAGAATGGGAACGATCACCGATATGACAAGGCTGATTGAAAAGGCAAAGAAGCATAAAATAGCGACTATTATTCAGGACGAAATAAATGACAAGTTGATTTCCGACCTTGCTGCCGGGCTGGGAGCCGACTACATGAAACTTGGCATGGATAATGTCTCTATAAACAGGATAAATGAATAAATGGAAAGATATTCCTATACAGTCAACGAACGAAAACGTAGAATTGAGAAAGTAGTTCATAAAGTGAAGACATTTCATTTGAAGCATCAGAATACTGTTTTGCTGCTGATCAGCTTTGCGTTCACATATTATCTGGTAAAAACTGGACTAGTTCAAACTGCGGTAGAACTCTTGGGAGACTTTGGGTATATCAGCGCTTTTGTCTTTGGGTTTCTTTTTTCATTCGGATTCACTACAACGCCTGCATCAGCCGCATTGTTTTTCCTAGCGAAACACATAAACCCCCTTGGGATGGCGTTTATTGCCGCGGTAGGTGCGGCTATCTCAAATCTAATGATTTATTTGTTTGTCAAACACCAGCTATTGGATGAAATAAGATTTATCCTCTCTGAAGAATTGAGGCTTGAATTCTCTAAATTCGAAATCACTCTAACGCGAAACGTGATGAAGAGCAAAGGAATGAGGTTGTTTGTTCCTGCATTGGCTGGAATTTTGACTGCAATGCCAGTGCCTACAGAACTGATAGCTGCGGTTTTATGGAACATTGTAAGGTACAAGCCCCAGCTAGTTGTGATTTATTCCTTCATCTTTAGTTTTATTGGGATACTTGTATTGGGTTTGTTCGGTGTGAGTCATTGATAACTATTGACGGGTCTATTGGATATGGGCAAGTTTTACGCACTACTATAGCTTTGTCTGCTCTGACATTGAAATCTGTGAGAATCATCAATATAAGAAAAAATCGTCCGAATCCGGGGTTGCAGATGCAGCATTTGACAGGAGTGCGAATCGCTGGCGAGTTCACTAACGCGGAAATTAAAGGATTGGAACTGCATTCTACGGAAATTGAATTCATACCAAAATCACACCGCATCGAGAGCAGGAAAATAGATATCGGCACTGCTGGTTCTATAGGATTGTTATTACAAACCCTTACCCCTCTGTTAATTTTCGCTGACAAAGAAATCACTTTAGATGTCACCGGCGGCACAGCAGGATTAGGCGCCCCTACAATCCAGTATATGCAACATGTGACTTTTCCTATGTTGAACAAATTCGGCGTGCCACTACCAGAGATTGAAATTATCAGAGAAGGATTTTATCCGAAAGGTCAAGGTGAGGTCAGAATAACTTTTCATCCTGTTGAAAAATTAAATTCAGTGAGATTGTTAGAAAGGGGAGAAATAAAATCAATTAACGGTGTATCGGTAGTAGGCTCGTTGCCAGAGGGCATAGCCGAAAGACAATCCAATAGTGCGAAGAAAACTTTAATTAAGAACAATTTTCCGGGTGCACAAATCGAAAAGAAAATCGAAAATACAGCATCGCCAGGGACATCGATTACATTGTGGGCTGATTGCGGGAATTCTGTTATAGGCTCTGATGCCATAGGCAAACTCGGTAAACCCGCAGAAAGGATTGGCGAGGAATGCGCGATAGAATTAGTCAACTCTTTGAAATCCGCTGCCGCGCTAGACAAATGGATGAGCGACCAGATTATTCCATTCCTTGCATTGGCAAAAGGCAGGTCTGAAGTGAAAGTCGAAGATATAAAATGGGAATTATAGAAGACCTGATTGCCGTCACGCTTTCGACAGGAGAACCTTTAACATGGAAAATTCTTGGCATAATAGCCCTTGTTGCAATACCATTCGCTGCTATCGGAGAGCTCATAGTCGACAGAATGGAATTAATACCGCGAAAGAAGAGAAAGTAACCGATCAACAGAAGCTGGCAAATATATATTATAGATCATAGTATATAATCATGGTAAGGGAATTTTCAGTATAGTGTAAAATTTTTGATAATATGTCACTTGTAAGTAGTACAGAATAGAAATCTTTATATGGCCCGAAGACAAGAGATTTTTAGTGGGTGTCGAGTATGGATAGATTTGAATCGGATTTGCAAACAGGTCTCTTTCTGCCCGAAGAAGTGTCAAGAGGGAGAAATACAGCTGTAAGAAGAGAGGAAGGATTGGCGCGACTGCTTGAAGAGCATCCTGAGCTGAAGACAGAGGCGTATGTCAAGACTTATTGGGAGCAGTTCGAACCACGTCATGAAAGCTATTCACAGGATGGAAAACCTAACATACTAGAAAGAAGTCTGGGGTATGCTGGAAATATGGTCGGTAATGTTATTGGTTATGCCGGCAGATTGGTCCCGCCTATTGCAAGACCCGCAGTTGCTGCTGGAGCTGCAGCCTTGGCAGTATTTGGCTGCAATACTGGAACTGCTACGCCTGTTTTATCGCCGACTAGCACTCCGATAGTCAGAGAAGCTACACCTACATCGACACCCGAACAAGATTTGATAAATGAACGTGCTTCTCT
>JACOWB010000005.1 GCA_016177025.1 Candidatus Aenigmatarchaeota archaeon | reverse complement strand
CAAATTCTTCCAGTAATTCTGGGTAATACCTTTTGTAAGCTAGAAGTTGTTTTTCGTATAGGGTTGGGGTTATCTTGAGATTAGTAAAATTCATTCCATTTTTATGGTAAATCTTACCTTGCTGTTTTCCTATTTCGAAGAAATCTCCTTTGAATAGGTTTATTTTCACAACACCACTCTACAATAAATCTGCTATAATACTTATAACGTTTTTTATCCTCTAAGATAGTATGGACGCGGATGATGTGAAGCAAAGTGGTGAAAATCGCAGTCTTGAACAGCGTGAAGACTCGCTAGGGGAAGAAATAGAACATATGCTGTTTTTGTTTACCGAATTGAAGAGAAAAGGAGACAAATTACTACGCATTTCCTGAACAATACAAGATTTATAAACGTATGTAGAGTTGATTTAATATGTCAATAAGAGAATTAGTAGAAGTTGAACTTGGAAAGGACTATGGTGTATTATCACGAATACACCTTATGCAATTAAGGGAGTTAGAGCCAACGGAAAGAACAGCAGAAGAGTTAGGTTATATATTTAGCTTTGACCCGCGAGTCCCAATGGTCACTTTTTATAGAGAAAAACAACATCCTCTATTTCCTTGGTACGTAATAGATAACTTTCATTTAATACCAAACCTTCCTTATTGGGTTGAAGGAAGCGGATTAATTGATAGATACAATGGGATCTTGAGAAAACCACCCAGTGATGTAGAGAGAGAGGTTATAGATGTACTCGCAGAGAGACACAAAGAAATTAGATTAAGCGTAGAATATTCTCATATCGAAAATAACCAGCTCATAGGAATATCAAATAGGGAAGTGCAATCTGTCCAAGAATTAGATGACTTGCTAAGAAATCCACCAAAAGATCACCGATAAAAATTTAATAACTAAAAACCAATTCTATCTATACAAATCCACAAGTCCTAGTGCTTCACACATAACGAATATGCCCTTGCCCCGTGCATTCGAGTCATGACTAGGCTGTGCCAAGAGTTCATCTCAGGCGTTAAAAGGCAAGGTACTCTAATGTTAGTTATTCACATTTATAATATTTTCATTCTTCGTGCGCATGCCTATTTCGCATAATTTCAATAACATATGGTGAAGGCCTGTAAGTCCTTCCACCATCGAATTCGAGTAATCCCTTTTTTACCAAATAACCGAGTCTTCCATGAGCTTGAGTCATACTTATCACTTTTCCATTCAACAGGTTCGTCGCTTCTCTTTCTGTGATTTGTCCTTGGTCTAAGGCATATTGTAAGAATGTCTCTGCATACGGTGGGTATAATTTAAGGGGGTCTCTATACTGTCCCATAAAACCAAAAATTCCTCCGTATCTTTCTATATCAGGCATTCGAACAAGGATGTTTCTAACTCCCCCAATAGTTATTTGAAATCGGACACTTTGAGGCATGCTAGAATATATTTCACCTAGTCTAGAAGGCCCGTTCTCTCTGATGTAATTTCTACTTAATTCGGCAGCATTAGTTCTAGGGGGTCTCCCGATTTTGATTTTTCTTTCAGGCATGGATTAATCAAAATTTAAATAGATGAGCAAATAATTAAACTTTGAGACAATGTCTGGTGAACTACGGGTACTGGGATAAGATTTTATTTACTTCTATTCCTAAATCAATTCAATTCTTTTGGAGATTTTATGAAACCTAAGATAAAGGAAACTGTGTGGAACCCCAAACTGGAGGAGAGGGTCAGAGAATGGTGGAAGAAGGATAAGCTATACGGGTTCAGCACCAATTCAAAGAAACCTATTTTTGTAATAGACACCCCGCCGCCGTATCCAAGCGGTAGACCATGGCATGTTGGCGCGGCAGCACACTTCTCCCAGATAGACATGATAGCGCGCACCGCAAGAATGCTCGGTTATGAGACATTATTCCCAATAGGAATCGACAGGAATGGACTGCCAGTGGAAATCTATACAGAAAAGAAATTTGGCATATCGATCCACACGACACCAAGGGAAGAATTCATTGGACATTGCAAAGTTGCGCTGGACGACTTGGAAGCTGAGATGATACAGACTATGAAAGTGATGGGGTTGTCGGCAGATTTCAAGAACTACTACCGAACCGACTCGGAAGAATACCGCACATTAACGCAGGCGACGTTCATTGATTTATGGAAGAAAAAGTTAGTCTATGAAGACACAAGACCCAATAATTATTGCACTGTATGCGGGACGACCATAGCTGACGCGGAAGTTATATACAAGGACATGCCAACAAAGCTTGTTTACATCACGTTCAGGCTGAAGGAAGGCGGAGTTGTCACAATTGCCACAACCCGTCCTGAATTTCTAGGTTCATGCCAAACTGTCATAGTCCATCCTGATGACGAGAAATACCGTGATGTCGTAAACAAGACTGCGGTTGTACCCCTGTTCAACAGGGAAGTCAGGATTACCGCACATCCTCAAGCTAATCCCGAGTTCGGCACTGGTGTAGCGATGATATGCAGCTATGGCGACTATGAGGATGTCAGGCTGTTCAGAGAACTGAAGCTGGAAGAGATTATCATGCTCAATCCTGAAGGCAAAATAACTAGGAATGGAGGAAAGTACGCAGGCATGACTGTGGAAGAGGCGAGAAAGAGAATTATAGATGATTTGGAAGAAAGCGGGCTCGTTGTTAAGAAAGAGGATATAATGCACAGAACGCCAACATGTGAGAGGAGCAAGAATCCGATAGAAATCATTCCAATGAATGAATGGTATATCCGACAAATTGATTCGAAAGATAAGATCAAAGCATTGGCGAAAAAATTAAAGTTCCATCCTGAGATACACAGGCAGCTTTTGCTGGACTGGATAGATGCTATTAGCATAGACTGGCCTGTGTCAAGGAGGAGATACTATGGAACTGAGATTCCCATTTGGTACTGCCGGGACTGCAAGAACGTCTTTGTTCCTTCTGCTGGGAAATACTATCGACCATGGAAACAGAAAGCGCCCTTCAAAAAATGCGTCAGTTGCGGCTGCACGGAGTTCATCGGCGACGCGAGAACATTCGATACATGGGTCGATTCGAGCATATCGCCTTTGTTCATTTCCAGATACGGGAAAGATAAAAAATTCTTTTCAGGAACATATCCAAACGCATTAAGGCCGCAAGGCAAGGATATCATCCGGACGTGGCTCTATTACACCTTGCTCAGATGTCACCAGATAACCAAGAAATCCCCGTTTGTGCATGCGTGGATATCGGGTTACTGTGTCGACGAGCATGGCGAAAAGATGAGCAAAAGCAAAGGGAATGTCATCGATCCTCTGCCACTTTTGGAGAAATATGGCGCGGACACCTTCAGATTTTGGGATGCCATAGAATCCTCTCTAGGTTCGGATTTCAGGGTTTCCGAGCAAAGGGTTGCAAGCGCAGGGAAATTCTTGACAAAGTTGTGGAACATCTCGAGATTCATATCAATGTTCCCTGTAGTCAAGAAAGTCCAATTGACGGACACGGACAGATGGGTACTTGCCGAACTGAACAATTTGATTGAAGAGTGCAAGAAGGGTTATGAAGATTTTAATTTCTTCGTCCCCGCGAACAAAATCAGGGAATTCACTTGGAACATTTTCGCTGACCATTATGTCGAGATGGTTAAGAGGCGTGCCTATGGCGAAGGATTTTCAAAAGAGGAGAAAGAATCGGCATGGTTCACATTGCACACATGCTTGGAGACTATTCTAGAATTGATGGCGCCGATTGTCCCTTATATGACAGATTACATTGCACGGCAGCTTTATCATAAATATAGCATCCATACAGAAGAGTTTCCAAAATCGGAATTTGAAAGCAAGCTGTCAAGTTTGACGCCGAAAATAATCGAGTTCAACTCGGCGGTTTGGAACAAAAAGAAAGAAAGCGGCATGTCACTGAGAGACCCCATTAAAATGGAGGTGCCGAAAGAACTGAAGTTGGTTTTATATATTTCAGAAATAAAATGCAAATGAAACCAAAGGTGCGTTCTATTTAACGACGAAGAAAAATTAAGAATAAAGAAACTTTTGAAAGAATTGGAAGCTATACGCGGGAGGCACACTGAGTTGGTTTCTGTCTATGTGCCTTCGGGATATAATTTGAACGAGATCGCCAACCAGATATATACAGAGAAATCCACCGCGTCCAACATAAAGTCAACGTCGACGCGGAAGAATGTTCTCGACGCATTGGAAAAGATCATCCAGCACCTGAGAATTTTCAAGCAGACGCCGGCAAATGGTTTGATAGTGTTCTGCGGAAATGTGTCCAAAGTCGAAGGCAAGGACGACCTGAAGATATGGAGCTTCGAGCCTCCGGAGAAGATGAACACGAAGGTTTATTGGTGCGACCAGGTTTTTGTCTTGGATCCTTTGCGCGAGATGATAACCGAGAAAGAAGTTTACGGGCTGATAGTTCTCGACTCGTCTGAAGCCGATATTGGAATATTGTACGGGAAAAAGATCACCCCTGTCAAGCATATAGACTCCCTTGTGGCTGGAAAGGCTATAAAAGGCGGGATGTCGCAAAGAAGATATGATCGCATCCGGGAAGAAGCAATAAATGAATATTTCAAAGAACTTGCTTCTATAGCATCGGATACATTTTTGAAACAGAAAGAACTGAAAGGAATAATAATCGGCGGACCTGGACCGATAAAGGACCAATTCGTGAAAGGCGAGTTTCTCAATCATCAGTTGATTCCGAAGATTATCGGCCTGAAGGATATCGGATATACCGGTGAACATGGGTTTGAAGAATTGGTGCAGAGGTCTGAGGACTTGCTGAAAGAAGCAGCTGTGATGAAGGAAAGGCAACTGTTACAGAAATTTTTCACCGAGCTGCAGAAAGGGGGGAATGTCGTTTACGGATATACCCAAACCATAGAAGCTCTGAACTTGGGTATGATTGATATTTTTCTTGTTTCCGAAGCATTCGACTGGGTCAGAGTGAAACTGAAGTGCGACAACACTCATGAAACAGAAAAAGATCTGCCTGAATCTGAAATCGAAAGACAGGTTTGTGATGTCTGCGGCCAATCTCTGAAAGTGGAGGATAAGGATTATCTTGGAGAACTGTTGTCCGAAAAGGCGCAGAATTTTGGAACTACGGTTGAGATCATTTCCACCGATACGCAAGAAGGGATGCAGTTCAAACAACTGGGCGGGATCGGAGGATTTCTGAGATATAAGATTAGATAACGCCTTATTTCATTACCTCGATCTTCAGCACACCGTCTTTAAACTCGTTGTTCACAGTAGCATGCGAGGGTGTGGGGATCAATTTGAAGTATGCCTTGTCGCCAGCAAAAGCTTTTATCTCGACGCTCTGATGCAACTGCTTTATTTCTATGTCCTCCAGGCTTTTCACATCAGGAAGATTTAGAGTGATTATCTGCTTGTTGTTTACTCTCTGCACAGTTGTTTCCGGCTCTTCGGTGACTTTGGGTATCCTGACGGGCTTTTCGTCTTTTTTATTTTCATGGTGCCTGTGTTCGCCATAAGTTTGGACGTTGATTCTCGGTGTTGACATATCGTCTGCTGTAATGGTTATGCTGACGCCCTTTGCCTTCAAAGGTGGTTTCAACATGAACCTCGGTATTTTCATCTCCATCACCTTGTCTAGCTGGTGTGACCCATTGTCGACTTGTCTGGAAACAACCGGTTCTTTCAATTCCTTCAAGGTAATTCCACAATTAGGACAAAACAACCACTTGCTGTCGGCCTTGCTGTTACAGCTTTTGCACTTCTTTTCCCAGAACATTCTATCTACTAAATTATTGTCTTTTAAAAAGATTAGTTTTTGTGTTCGCCGGCAGTAGCTTACTTTATCTTGACTTTTTTAGCTTTTTTTGCTGGCTTGGCTTTCTTCAGTTTTATTGTCAGTAGACCGTTCTCGAATTTTGTATCTATATTGTCGAGCTTGACCTCTGTAGGCAGCGTGACATAACGCCTCACCCCGCCATATCGTCTCTCTGCCTTGTACGTCCTTTCAGTCCTTTCAATTTTCTTTTCCTTGTGTTCTGCCGAAATATCCAAACTGTCTTCGGTTGCCTTGACGGAAATCTCGTCCTTGTTGAACCCGGGCAGCTCCGCCTTAACTAGCAGTTCTTCGTCTGTTTCGCTGATGTCCAAAGGAAAGCCGTGAGTCTCCTCCTCCATAACTTCCCCAAAGCGCTCCATTAGCTTCTGCACTTTTTTTCTCATCCGTTCTATTTCCTGAAACGGATCCCAATAATCCCAAGACATAAAATCAATTTTGTCGAATCATATTTAAAGATTATAGTCTCTGCAGCACCTTTCCTTTCAATTCAGCTAGCCCTCCTGTTGGAGTCGCAATCTCAGCTTCGCATTTCATGCATTTGACAACAGTGGACGCCTTGTTGAAGACTATCTGTTCATTTTTACATTTTCTGCAGCTCATCCTCAAGAAGGTGCTTTTCGGTAGTTGTATTTCCATTTTTTTAACCTCTGACAATTTCAAACTTTTTAGCTCTCCATCCCTTGCCCCTCATGTGTTTCTTCCCGCATTCACCGCATTTGTACCTAAGGTCCAGCTTTTTCGTAGCTTTCTCGTGATCAGGCTGCGGTCTTGGAAAACTTCCGTATCCCTTCTGTATTCTGAGGAATCTCCTCTGTCCCTGAGCCATCGTCCTTCTCGGTCTTTTCTTCGAAATTTCAACCTCGTGAAGAGTGTGTTTACGACAATTATTACAATATGTACGTATGGTTTTTGGAAATTTCATATAGTATATCCTCTGTATTACTATCCTTTTTATTAGATGGTTATCATTTTAAGCTTTTTATGTTTCTTCCACAAACTGGATAATTTTCCATAAGTCTTTTCTACGAATTCTATATCAGATTTATATTTTCTAGAACCTAGGGCAAGTATAGTTATTCTATGCATTTTAAAACTTTTACCGGTCCACCTACTTTTTTCACCGTAAGATGTAACCTCCGATCTCTCATAATCCAAAGAGTCTATAATGCTTGCTATAGCCTTTAAAATTTCTTTGTCTTTCATTCTAATAACTATTCTAGTTTTCTCAATTGTTCCTTCATCTTCTATTATAGCTGTCAAAGCCTCTAATCTGAAATCGTGTGGTAAACTAGAAACAGATTTAAGAAACAAAAGGGGCTGGAATTTGTCTACATCTAACTTTAGGCGAGTACAAACTACTTTCATTATGAATTTCGGTATTTCAATATCTTGGGCGCCCTCTTTAATTTTTGCCTTCAAGTGTTTACCTAATAATGCCCTTTGTAATTGTTTCATGGGATATACGCTTTTTTGAGTCCAAATATATTGCGTATATTTACCAGTTTTACTGGCAGTACCATCACCAATTACATGCGATGCAACCCTAAGATATAGGGGGGTCATTTTTATCGGAAACTTGACATCATAAATATACTTTTGGTAAGGAGAGTCTGACCATTTTTCTATATGCTTTTCAACTTTAATGAAATCTACTTTTGCATATTTTGCTAACCTAAACAAAACCTTGGTACTAACAAATCTCTTATGTAACAATCTGTGATGCGACTCACTGACTCTTAGAATTTCTTCCGCTTTATAGAGAGCTCCATAGTGCCTTCTAAAACATTCTCTAATTGTATCTCTTATCTTTTTATCTACTTTAACATAACCCTTCAATTCCCATGCATGAACTAAAAACCTTTTCGACTGATAATCTAGCATTCAAACACCAAATATACTTACCCAAATTTGCATATCCTACTTTCGTAGGGGTTCATTTCCCACATGTTTAGAAAAGGAGAGGATTTAACCCGTCATTCGTTTACCTGAAATAATATAAAGCTTCTTATTAATAGAAAAGCAAGTTTACGTTCTTATTTTCTGTGGGAATTTCATTCTTATCAATTAGGACATTTGATTTAAGAGTTTTATTTGGCTTCCTCTGCCACACCCCTTTCCAAAAGGGTCCGTGTATTCTCTGGGGGAAGTGCGGCTATGTCGCCTTTTTTGAATGGGCCGTAAGTTTTTTCATCAATGCCTACAAATGCCGGTATATCCTCCTTGAAAGTCACTTCCGGAGACGATTTCTCCACTTTTCCCGTCAATACGCTTTTCAGAAGGTCGTTCCTTCTGTTTTTAATAAGACCGACAATCGAATTGTAAAAAGGCCTCTCCTCTTCGCCGAGATTCTCGGGCGGCATCCCGTTTCTGGCAGCTATTATAGCCGAGTTTATTATCTTCCTCTCCCTTCTGTTGAAGATCTCTTCCACAAGCCTTTCTATGCCTTTCATCTCCAAAACACTTTTCCTGTCGTCATCCGAGACTATGTTTCTTTTCTGTTCAAGATAGCCTGAGATTGCATTAAAAAAATTTGTGGGAAGGCGGGTCAGTTTACCTGTATCTTTCTGTTCTTCTACTTGTATTTTTCTTATTAGCTCGAACGTGATGGTTTCCTCAGGCATACAATTATAGATTAAACGGAAAGATTAATAACCTTACTTCGCTCTTTGCCTCTTTTCTTTCAATCTTCTAAGAGGAACGCTGACAGGATTTTTCACGTTCTTATGGTCAATCTCTTTGCAACAGATGTCATAAAGGCCCAGCTGTTTGTAGAACACCTCATTGTTGCAGTTGGGCGGGAGTAAATTCCTGTCCTGCCTAAAATGCCACCTCAGCTGGGAACGCAAATAATTTGATCTTAGCGGGGTGTAGTTCTTTTCATTCCATTCAAAGATTCTGTCCTGTATTTTTTCATCAGACCACCCCATGTTCCGCAGGAATGTAATCAGGATGAATAATCCTCGTTTCTTTCCGTCGCTCATACCATTCAAGAGATGCTTGATACAAGGTGGGAAGAGCGCCTCTGGCACCTCCTTGAGTTTAACGAACTTTCTTATCTGCGGCAGTTCCTCCCTCACTTGAATTTGATACTTGCTTGCCCAGTCAAGAGCCTCGACTATGAAACCTTCCGCGTCGTTCCTCTCTTTCGGAAACAAAAACTTTTCTTCTATTTTGGCCTTCTCTATTGACGCGTCCTCCTTCTCGAACTTGCCGAGCTTCTCGGGATTTATCGGCATACTGACCAACAGACTTGACTCGTGCAATGAATAAGGGAGTCTGAACAAATGGCGGAGACCGAATATGTCCATTGAGACTATTTTGAAAGGATCAAGTTGATTCTCCGTTACAATATCATTCAGATTCTTCCCGATTCTTTTCGCCAAGTTTTCTGCGTCATCCAGTTCAAGAAATTTCTCTCCCAGAGAGTCTTTCATATACCATTTCAGATACTCTAATGAAGTCTGGAATAAGGAAGGGTACAATACACTGGTTGGCTGCAAGTTTATTCTCTCTGGAAAAGATTCGAAAGGAACTCCTATGTGAAATCCCTTGCCTCCTGTGAATTTGACGGAAACATTTTTTACTCCATGCTTTCCAAGAGCGTGGATAATTTCTTTGGTTACAAGTTTAGCGATTTCAAAATCTTTCACGTCGGGGTCAATTAATAAGCTCCATCCTATTCTTATCTTGTCTATCTGGGCTTTTGCCATGCCTACATCCAGCTCCATAGGATTGGACCATTGCTCGACAGAACCGTGGAACGCCACAGTGCCTTCTGCCACTGCCTGCACAACATCTGCAGGATATTGGATTACATCAGGGCGCTTGCCGAAAGAGCCATCCTGAAAAACAGAAGCGACTTCACGATTTTTTCCTACTTCCACAAGAGCTTTTTGAACAGATTCCCGAGAATACCACTGCCATACACGACGGAAATCAACCATGGAACGCCTTGAGAAGACAGACTTCTCGAAATTATATTGAAGGAAAGAATTTAAATTGGTTCATTGGGCAAATTTCCACTTGACTCCATCTTTAGTATCTTCAATGACAACGCCGTATTTTTCTTTGAGTTCGTTTCTCATTTCGTCTGCTCTTGCAAAATCGCCAATCTTTCTTGCAGCTTCTCTTTTCTTGATTAATCCAAGCGCTCCTTTAGGCAATTCTATCTTCTTGGTCAGAGGAATTATTTGGAACAGGTCGCCGAATTCTGCTATGGTTTCCTCTGCTAATTTCAAATCGTTTTTAGAGAACTGGTTTTTATCCAACTGCTTATTCACCAAAGTTATCAGCTCGAAATATTTTGTCAGGGCAAATGGGGTGTTGATGTCGTCGCTCATAGCGTCTAGGAAATCCTTTCTTAGTCTTTTAATTTTGCTAGAGGAACTCTTCTTACCAGCTTTATTATGACTTTCGCGTATTCTTCCCAGAGTTGTTCTTATTTTTTCTACTTTCCTTCGAGCAACTTCCAAGTCCTTTTCATTGTAATCCAATGGCTTTCTGTAATGCGACGATGCAATCCATAAACGTAAAGTCTCTGGTGAATGCTTGTCTAACGCATCTATTACGCGGATGAAATTGCCAAGAGACTTGGCCATTTTTTGTTTGTTAATTGTCAGTAACCCTGTGTGAACCCAGTATTTAACATACGGCTTGATTTTTGTTGTAGCTTCAGCCTGTGCTATTTCAGCTTCGTGATGAGGAAACGCCAATTCTATTGCACCGCCATGAATGTCATACTGCGAACTGAAATATTTCAAGGCTATTGCTGTGTCTTCTATATGCCATCCAGGATATCCCCATTCTGACCATGGTGAAGACCAACCTAGGATATGACCGCGGGTTGCATTTATCCAAAGCGTGAAATCACTAGGATCTGTTTTATCAAGGTTAATTTCAACTCTTGCACCCGCTTTCAATTCATCAGGTACTTTTTTTGATAATTTGCCATAGTCTTTGAATTTCGAGACATCGAAATAAACCGAACCGTTTGCGACATAGGCGTATTCATTTTTTATTATTGTCTGAACTTGTTTTATTATTTCAGGGATGTAATCTGTAGCACGTGCAATAATATCAGGTCGCAACAAGTTTAGCCTATCCGTAGCTTGCAGGTGTTTTTCTAGATAAAAGTTAGCTATTTCTAAAGGGTGCTTCTTTTCGGTTTTGGCTTTTTTTTCCACCTTATCCTCACCTGTGTCTTCTGTTAGATGACCTACGTCAGTTACATTCTGCAGATAAGTTACTTTGTATCCTGAATAACGGAGAAATCTAACTAAGGTGTCATAAAATGAATATGTGCGTGCATGACCTAAATGAGTATAATCGTAAACTGTTACACCGCATACAAACATCTTAACCTGCTTACCTTTAAGAGGCTTGAATAGTTCTTTCTTTTTCGTCATTGTGTTGAACAGTCTAAGTGTCATATGTGTAATTGACACTTTAAGAAATTATAAGTTGAGCTCAGGGCGAGAATTGAACTCGCTTGCGTCGCTCTGCAGGCGAATCTGCCTAAAAGTCTGCATTGCCGGTCTGCCACCTGAGCATATACTATGATATACAATTATGCTTTAATTTATTTCTTCTTTAGAGCAGATACTTCTATTGTTTTGCTGCACTTGGAACAAGCAAATTGCGGTCGCTCGAACTTTTTGCTCGTTTTACCTGATTTCGATGTACCTTTTTCCATTTGAATAGTATGTGTAAAATAAATCTTATCTTCTCTTTCAATTGCTCTTTGAGAATCATAATGCGGCACAATTAATTCAGAATTCCTTCCAGAGTCATTTAAATGACCAACATCAACTAATTTAACTTCAAATCCCCCATTAGGTGTAAAGTACAATTCTTCAAAGTCGTGATAGTGATTTCCAAGCTCTAAACCTTCTTGAGATATAGAGATAATATTATGTGGAAAAAATCGTTCTATCTCTTCGTATCATTTAGTGATTAATTCCGGGTCATACAATGCCCTTCTTTTATCTTCGTGTGCAACCGCTTTTCCAACATCGTACCTCGCTTCTCTTTTTTCAACCATAAGAAATATTCCGTTTAATTCGTTTATAAGAATTGTTGCAACCAAATACTATACTTGTCCAGACTAGAAAAGACTCGGTTTGCCAGCTCGTAAAAAATTCGGTTTATCCGAATAACGCATATATTTATAACTTTGTGTTTATTTTATAACATATGAGCCTGCTTAAATCAATAAACATTAAAAAAATTGGTAAAAACAGACTGATAATATATCTTCCTAAATCTTTTAGAAAAAATAACAAATTTAATAATAAAGAGACTGTTAAAATGTCTTTAAAAAAACATGACAAAGAGTTAATAGTGATATCTAAGTTCAATTATTTAATAACATTGAAAAAAGAAGCAGTATCTAATTTAAATTTAAAACATGGAGATAGTATTGATGTTTTTATAAGTAAATTAAATGTTGCAGAAAAGCCAACATATTTTATTAACAATGGAAAAATAAGCCACAATCTTGCGAAGGGGAAAATTTTCACAGCCATGTTTGAAACAGGAATGAGCGCGGAAGAAATAATGGAAGAAAAA
>JACOWB010000004.1 GCA_016177025.1 Candidatus Aenigmatarchaeota archaeon | reverse complement strand
AAGATTATGGAAAGATTGGTTTAGTTGGTTCCTTGCAATACATGGACAAGATACCTGAAATTAAAAAATATCTGGAGAAAAGAGGGAAGAAAGTTTTTGTTGCAGAAGTTGAAGGCGTGAAATATCCTGGACAGATTCTCGGTTGCAGGTTGAAATCCGGCAAAGTTATAGAAGACAAGGTTGACATGTTTCTTTGTGTGTCAGCTGCCAAGTTCTATGGACTGGGATTAATTTTGAATACCGACAAACCAATGCTAACGTTGGATGTGGAGAGAAAAGAGATAACGAATATTGACCATGAGAAAAAGAGAATACAGAAGATAATAGCATGGAATAAATCTGCTTTCAAGGATGCAAAAAAAGTCGGAATTCTCGTGTCATTCAAGAAAGGTCAGTTGATCCTGCCTTATCAGATTAAGAATTTTTTAGAGAAGCAAGGCAAGGAAACCTACATCTTGGCAGGGGACGAGATAACACAGGAAAAGATTATGGGATTGAAGCTGGACTTTTTGGTCAATACCATGTGTCCTAGAGTTGGGACGGATGACACGGAAAGATTTGAAATACCGATGTTAAATTTCGATCAAGTTGCTAAAGTTAAAATTGAGTAAATATAATAGAAAAGAATGGATAAAAAACACCTTGAGATAATCCTCTCTAAACTAAAGCCTGTAGAAAATCCAAAACCGACATTAGAACAATATACAATACCAAGTGATTTGGCTGCGGATATACTCCATTTTGCCAATCTTAGTGGGGATATAGAGGATAAAATTGTGTTTGATTTTGGCTGCGGATCAGGCAGATTGGCTATAGGTGCATTGTTGCTGGGGGCGAAAGAAGTTGTTGCAGTTGATGTTGATCATAAGGTTTTGGAAGTAGCTGAGAAAAATCTTCATTTTATAATCGATGAAGGGTTGTCTGTTAAAGGATCTATAAAATTTGTAAGGGCCGACATGAAAGATTTTTCTGGCAAGTGTGACACGATCATACAAAATCCCCCCTTTGGGATACAGAAGGAACATGCTGACAGAATATTTTTGGAAAAAGCGTTGGAATGTGGGAAAAGGATATACAGTTTGCATAAGGATGGTTATGATAAAACGAGGGAATTCATCACAAAATTAGTTGAAGGTAAAGGCGGAAAAGTAGAGAAAATACTCCCGTACACGTTTCCAATTCCCCACTTATTTAAGTTTCATGACAAACCGAAGAAAGATATTAGCGTGGATTTATATTTGATTGAAAGTTAAGTGATCTGTTATATGCCTCGTCATCTTTCTCTCTAATTTCTCCTAATAAATATAAAAATTCTTTGCGCAGGTCTTTTGGTTTGTAAAATCTTCTATATTGTTCACCTACAGCTAATGCGAAACCTAACCAAAATCCGTCATTTCTAAATCCCCTAGGTACATATTGCTTGTAAAATTTTTCTAGGAGTTCTCTACTACGTTCTAAGTCAATCCCTGCGTATTCTCCAAAAGCTTCAACAGCAAGAGTCTTTGCATCATTCACTTCAGTTGCTTGCATGATTATAGTAGTATACGCGAAAGGATTTAAGAGATTGAGCGCCCCAGGAGAGACTCGAACTCTCGACCATCACGTTAACAGCATCAGCCTTCTTTTTATGAAGTGTGCCGCTCTACCTACTGAGCTTTAACCCGATCTTAATGATTACCGGGGCAATGCTGGGGCTTAATAGTTTATACAGGTTGAAGATTATATAAAGTTAATTTCAGGCTCGAACTGGTATAATAAAAGTTCTTTGGTTACGTGTCGCGTCTTTATATAATCCTATACGTACTTTATAAGGTTGCTCGTATCCATCGACGCCTAACAATATTTCAGTAGCTCTATTAGAGCCAGCTTCCAGAATATTTACATAATTGACGTGTAAAGTCTGGCTCCCAAGAAGAGTTCTTCTAACAACTGGATGTGTCTGTAAGACTGGTACATTATACTCTAACTTGGTATCGTGTCCTTCAGTTTCAATAGTTATTGTTAAGTCGGAAAGGGGATCCGTAGATAAAAATGGATAGTATTCTAAATGCTGTCTTGGATCACGGCTACGTGGGTCAAGTTGTGGAAAAACCCATCGCTGAGAACCATCTAGAACGTCGACTCGCTTGAGACCACCTTCCAATTTGATGGTTCTGAATCTCCTGACTCCTGAGTTAATCCCCAGCATATTGTCATGATTTAGTTGTATAATAAATTATTTATCTTTATATCTGATGTATTTATACAAGTTTCTTAATCAGCTCTTTAATTTTGTTCGGGTCTCCAGTAGCTTTAGTCTTTCTAAGAACTTGCCCTATCAAAAATTGTACAGCTTTCTCATTACCTAACTTGTAATCTTCAACGGCTTTCTTGTTTTCTTTAATCACTTGCTTGACAACAGATTCTAAATCGATTTTAGCTGAGATCCCCTTCGCTTTGACTAGCTCTTTCACAGATTTTCCTGCTGGTACCAACTCTTTAATTAATTCTTTACCCAATCTTTCTGTTATCTCGCCTTTGTCCATAGTTTTCAAGAATTCTGTAAATAGCTTTGGAGTGACTTTTGATTTTTTTATGGTAATATCATTCCAATTCAAAACTTTCAACAAATCAGTTACAATCCAACGTGAGATATATCCAGGTTTGTTAAATAATTTTACGCAAGCTTCAAAGAAATCTGCTAAAGCTTTCTCAGTATAAACAATTATCTGCGATTGATTTTCTGGTATAACATATTCTTTAGTAAATCTTTTAACTCTTGCATCTGGCAATTCTGGCATTTGTTTGTCTATTGACTTGATTAACTTTTCTGGGAGAGTAAATTGTGGCAAATCTGGTTCAAAGATATATCCATAGTCTTCCTCTGTTTCTTTTTTCCTCACCATGGCTGTAGTTTTTGTCGCTTCATCAAAATGTCGTGTCTCCCTTTCGATTTTCATCCCCATTCTTACAAGATTCTGCTGCCTGACGATTTCATAGCTCAAAGCCTTTTCAACATCTGCAAATCCTGTTATATTCTTGACTTCAACTCTTTCTCCGCCTTCCAAGGAAATATTCGAATCTATCCGAAGAGATGCTTCTTTGCCTGGGTCATAAACCTCCAAGTGCTCCAATATCGACTGCAATTTCGAAAGAAACTCTCTGACTTCCTGCACGTTTTCAAAATCTGGCTCGGTAACAACCTCTATCAATGGCATGCCGGCACGATTATAATCGATGAGAACGTATTGTGCATTAGTTATCCCACCGCCAACATGAATCAATTTACCCGGGTCTTCTTCTATCTGGATTCTTCTTATTCTGATTTTTTTACCATTGATTACAAGGTGACCATTTTTGGCTATTGGAATTTCGTATTGTGTTATCTGGAAATCCTTTGGCATGTCGGGATAAAAGTAGGATTTCCTTGAGAAGAACATCACTGGCGATATTTCGCAGTTCAATGCTTTCGCGACCATCAATGCGGATTCTACAATTTTCTTGTTCAACACTGGTTTAGAACCGGGGTATCCTAGACATGTCACACAAGTCGCTTCATTAGGTTCGTAGTTTTCATAATCTGTAGGTGAGCTGCAAAATAACTTGCTTTTACTTAATAGATTCACATGGCACTCTAGACCCATGATAGCTTTCATATAATCACATTAATGATTTTTAATATAAAAGTAAAAGGAAATGAACCCTAGTTAACTATTTCTGACTGTAGAGATTCTATTAAAGTATGATAAAAGGCAAGGCTGTTTATCTTAACCGGTTGTATTCCAGGATGAAATTCAAGACGATGAACATAGGGGAGAATATTTCTGGCGCAAGTCCACCTGGAGTTTTTGTCGGTCGGTTCGGATACCCGAAAGTTTCTGTAGGTCCTTTGATTCCACCACAACATGGCGACACGAAAATAATGGACACGCCAGAAGAGTGGTTCGAGAAAAGCAAGCAGGTATCGGACATAATAGATTTCAGATTTTCATTGATACGCGGAAAAAGAGCCATCAAAATACAAGATGTGCAAAATAAAACAGTACGAACCCTACAAGAAATCGCACTTGCAAAAAATTCGATGGAAATAGAAGCAGAGTTTACGAAAAAACCGCGGGGTGTGTTCTTCAATGAGGATGTACAACCGTTCGGTCCCAGTGCACCATTGAAGGAGATGAAAATCAACAACACGAAAATGGAACCGCACATGGAAAAGGTTTACTACGATACCGACCTAAAGGCGAAAGATGCGATTGTGGATCTCTACGACAAAGGTGTGGTTGTTTCGGCTATACAGAAGGCTTTGAGTATAGGAGCGTTCGGATTGGAAAAAAATAGAAAACTTGTGCCGACAAGATGGAGTATCACGACTGCAGATGATACTCTTGGGTTGCACTTTCTAACCAACGTCAGAAACTATCCTTTGATAGAAAATTACCAGGTGTACGAATACACGCGCATGAACAACACATTCTTTATTTTGTTGATGCCGACATACTGGCAATATGAATTTCTTGAAGCTTTCATAAGAGTGCTGGGAAACGAAGAAGTTTTGTTCTCAGACTGGGAACCCAACACAGGTAAGAAAGAATATGCTTCAATCGGGGGGTGTTTCTATTCCACTAGGTTAGGCATACTTGAATTTCTCGACAAGCATAAGACGCAGGCAGGCGCACTTGTTTTCAGGGAGAGTTATCCAAATTACACGCCTTTAGGAGTGTGGCTTGTTAGGGAATGTACTAGAAGTGCGATGAGTAAGAGACCGAAGGAGTTTGATGACATGAGATCCGCATTGAACTATATATCCGGCAAATTGTGGTTACCGTTTTCAAGATACAAAAATCAAAGCGTTTTGTTGAAACAGTCGCTCTTAACCAGCTTTTTCAAAGGCGCTGGCAACCTGCAATATTCTTCCTTCTTGTAAGTGGTCCCCCATCAAATGCAATCCAACAGGTAATCCGTTAACCTTTCCAGCAGGAACAGAAACCATCGGTATTCCGGCGAGATTAGGTGCTACTGTCAGTATATCCATCATATAATTTTCTATCGGCGATAATTTTTCTATTTCGTCAAATCTCGGAGCGACAACAGGCATAGTGGGTGCAGCCAGCACATCAAACTGTTTGAAAGCTTTCTTGAAATCATCTATCATTTTTGTCCTGACTTTCAACGCTTTCAGATAATATGCATCCCTATATCCCGCCATCCTTGCGAAAGTCCCGAGAATGATTCTTCTTTTAGCTTCCTCGCCAAACCCATTGCTTCTTACCGAAGAAAAATATTCATCGAAGTTGCCCTTCAATTCCTGCTGCAAACCGTATCTCATACCTGCATATTTGGCCAAGTTTGTTGATGCTTCTGATACAGCAATTATGTAATAGGATGGCAATGCGTATTTCGTATGCGGTAGTGAGACTTCCTTGTAAGTTGCTCCCAAATCTTCTAACTTTTTAATTGCGTCCCAAACAACCTTTACAATCTTATCGTCGACATATCCGAAATATTCTTTCGGCACTCCGATTTTCATTCCCCTGATGTCTTTCTTCAAAAATTTTGTATAATCTTGTTTTGGAACGTTTAATGAAGTAGAATCTTTAGGATCATTACCTGCGATGATTGAAAGTGATAGTGCGACATCATAAACTTCTTTTCCGATGCAACCAATTTTATCCAGACTGTTTGCATAATCAACCAATCCCCAACGAGAAACTAATCCATAAGTTGGTGTCAGCCCTACAGTGCCTGTGAATGCCGCCGGGCAGGATATACTACCTCCTGTACTTTCTGCCAAAGCTACATGCGGAAAATCTGCATCCGATGTTATACAAGAAGCGCCGCCAGAAGAACCGCCGCAACTTCTTTCAGAGTCTAAAGGATTTTTCGGAACACCGTAAGCACAGTTAACAGAGAAAGTACCGAAACCGAACTCGTCCATTGCTGTCTTTCCGATAATCACACTGCCTTCCTCAATAGCATTTTCAACAGACGTTGCAGAGAATGGCGGGATATATCCTTCAAGTACCCTAGAGCCTGCAGTGGTTTGTATCCCCTTCGTGCAGATGTTGTCCTTGACTGAAATCGGCAATCCGAACAATTTTCCTTTCTTTTTCGGATGCTGTATTTTGTCTACGATGGTAATGAACGGGGAGTATTTTTTCTGTATGGATTTTGTGTTGTCCAGCACATGCTCCGTGAAATCTTCTACGTCGATATCGCCTGATCTAGCGCGGGATAAAAATTCTTTTACAGAAAGCTTTTCCAATTTCATACGATTCTCGGTCCTTTGAAATATTTCTTTTCTTTATGTTTCGTGTTAGATAACGGTTCCCAATCGAATTTTTCAGCCTCGTCTTCGCGATAGACGTCAGAAATCTCCTGTGGATGGAATGACGGCTTTACCTTTTCTGTATTGACTTCGTCCAAACTTTTGAAAGCTTCAAGAACATCTTTCAATTGTCGAGTAAATATTTCTGTTTCATTTTCTGATAGTTTCAATCTTGCTATACTTGCGACATGTTCTACAAGTTTTTTATCGATTTTTATCTCGGTTATATGATCGCCTTTAGAATAGTTATGTAGAAGAAAAGATAAAAATTATAAATTAGAAGAATTAATCGCATATCAGGCAACTAGTAAATCTTTACGTCAACTGAATCCATGTAATAAGTCCTTGCATTCTCCCAAGTAGCTCCAAATCCAACTGCAACCCACACTGTTCCTTTATTGTCTGCTGTCAATTGTGTTGAATAGGAATATTGTTTCCACCCAGCAACTTCGTTTGTCTGTCCGATTATTTTGAAATCTTCCTCCTTTTCCGGATCGATTAATCCAACATACGCCAACACAGGCCATCTTTCGAAATCGCTTTTAGAATCGCTTCGAAGGTAAAAGTTGACTTCTATATCAGCGCTTGAGTTGGGAGTCACGTTAACAGTACGTTCTATCCAAATCGTACCGTCATCATGGTCTCCGTTGAGATATCCCTTTAGCGAATAGCTTCCTGCGTGCGCCTGCTCTGTTGAGCTGGTGATGCTCCATTCAAATGGCCAACATGGTGGTCTCTGCAGTTCACATTCCAGATAAGAGTCTTTTGTCCATGCTCCGAGACCATTTTCAAAACTTTCAGAATAAGTTTTCACAATAATTGGCTTCTGATTTATCATATCCCATCTGTCATCCATTATGGCTCTGGTGACTTGGTGCTCTTTCATGGTGATTTTAGCTGCATGATCTGTTAATACTTGCGTGAGAAATTGACCTGTTCTGTTTCCATAGCCGCCTTGCCTGCTGGTGAATTCGAATGTAAATTCTACGCAAGTCGGACAAATTGCAATTGAGAAACGCTTAGTATCAACCAATTTTAATGTCTCTTCCATACCGTCAAATCTGAACGTCGCTTCATTCCTAACAAAGTCTTCTGCAATTTTCACATCACTTCTGGCCACTGTTGGGATACGCAACCCTCTTTCTTCTAACGCCCTAGTAGCCGAAGTCCTTCCTTGTTCTGACTTTTGTATAGCTCCTTCGATTGATGATTTAGCTTGTTCGGGGGCTTTCTGCAGAACGCCTTCTAAAACTGTTATGTGTGCTGACGTGGCTGTTGCGACCAGTTCATCAACTTTTGAGGAATTCTTACCTACCTGCTGTGCGATAGACGATATCTCTTGCCCGAAGTTTGAATATTTGTCGTATTCCTCGGTCGCACGGATGGTTCCGTTCGCATCCCCCTCATCACTGGCGTGTTTTATTTTATCTATTCTTCCTAACGTCAAATTGACAAATATTTCGCTGGCCTTTTCAGGATTTTCTGAAGCCAGTAACTTCAATGCGCCTTGATTGCTCTCAATTACCCTGCTTCTTGTGGCAGATAGGCGCTCTTCCGGTTCAGGAATTAATTTTTGGGCCCTATCCAATGCATCCAAGTGGCTTGCTGTAGTTTCCGATGCTCTTCCTGCCAACGTTTCCTTTCTGCTGGAATCCTTTATCCCATCTATTATGGTGATTGCTTTAAACAGCTCACTTTCGTAGTCGATTGATGATCTGTCGGATAATTCAATCTTGCCTTTTCCCGCCATTGCTACCAATTCGCTTAATCTCAACTCAGCATAATGCAGATGCTTCTCTACTTTTGCTGAATCACCAAACGTGAAAAATATGTCTGTTTTTTCGAAGAATCGTTTGAAACCGTATAGAAATGAATCAGGCGTTATCCCCGCGTCTGGCAATTCTGATTCTTGCACAGGGTATTGACTAACCTCAGGGTGAGATGGAGCTATACCACTGGGAATAACAAAAGCACTGACCAAAAGAAACATGGTTGCAATCAAGTTCATTTTTCTCATGACATTCTACTGCAATGTTATTTATAAGCCACTTTCGATTATGTTAGGCGACCGCCAAATTTTCCATCATGCCTGTTTTTATTCTATGATATCTCTTTTTAATTTGTATTTTTTTGTAAATAAAATACCCGATCCCAACTGTTGCTATAATTAGCAGAATTAACGAAATATAGAAAAACATACTGTCAATCGGCACATTTGTTATTTTGTCTACAGGTGTGACAGAAGGCTCTCCCTGAATCCTAAATGGTCC
>JACOWB010000009.1 GCA_016177025.1 Candidatus Aenigmatarchaeota archaeon | reverse complement strand
CAATGACACAAACACGAACTCCACGCCTAACACAACATCAGGCAATGCATACTATTATAACATATCAGATGCTGCTGTTAATCTGACCATTTCAAGGGATGGCTACATAAACTCCACCAACAACACTGATATTCAACTCAATACATCCACGCAAGCTATAGTGTCATCAGGACACAACTTCACACTAAGGGTCACCGATATCTGTACTGAGCTGGGAAGGACAGGAGACTGTTTCACGATTGACGGTACGATGGTTGATATAGATGTCCATGGACTGGCTCAGACGAATGTAACTTATAGCGGCGGGGACGCTTACATTAACGTGTCAAACAGGGTTCCCAACACCGAAATAACACTTAACGCAAGCAAGGACGGTTTTGTCAACCGCTCCATAGCAGTGAGGGTCAACCAGACCAACCAAACCACAGTGGTCTTTAATAGCACAAGCGCAACTGGGGCTACGACAAATCGTACTGATGGATTGAACTTTACAGTCAGAGTCTATGCAGTCTATGACGAACTGGGTGCGAGGAACTTCACTATAAATGCCACCGACAGGCTTGGTCAATTGGACGGCGGGGGCGTAGAAGCTGGCATAGATGTTTTTGGGCAGCTTAACCAAAGCAACTATTTCGGTCCTTGGGCTTATGTGAATGCCACAGGCACAGCTCCTATAGTGATATCGGCCTACCTAGGTAACCAGAGCTTTGTCAACTCCAGCGTAGAAGTCACGCCCAACGCCACGCGACAGACATTGCTTCTCTTCAATTCAACCAACAACGTGAATGCGGATGTGTTGGCAAGCGGATTGCGCTATATCACCAAGGTTACTGTCACGGATGAACTGAGCTCTGCTAGATTTTTCACGGCCGAAAACAACACAGTCACTATAGCGTTGAACATATCGCAAAATGGCATAGCTAGAACTACAGATGTAAACTCTTCCAATGTGTTTTACTTTTCGAACCAGACT
Organism: Candidatus Aenigmatarchaeota archaeon; assembly: GCA_016177025.1. GTDB lineage: Archaea > Aenigmatarchaeota > Aenigmatarchaeia > CG10238-14 > SCSR01 > JACOWB01. Next base: position 38,587 of record JACOWB010000009.1, on the reverse strand, counting down.
GGTAGATTGCCAGGCTATGTAAACGTTACGGTGGCCAGGCCAGGCTTCATCAATACAAGCAGCGTCGATCAGCCGATAAACGCCACCAACCAGTCGACACTGACAATACAGATGCCATTCAATCTCAAAGTCGCTACCCAGGACGAACTGGCTAATGACTTTCAAGCTTCCGCAGTTAACTTTAGCTTGAACAACTCTATCTTGGACTCGGGTTTTGCATATGTCAACATGTCCAAGAGAGGTTGGATAGACAACAGCACGAATTCAAGTGGGATAACGATGACACCGATCAACACCTCATTGCAGGCGCTGGCTAATGTCAGCTTGGCATATACGGTAAGGGTTGACATAATGTGCGACGAGTTGAATGCAACATGCTTTAACATCAACGGCTCTACCGATTGGGACGGGTCCGGAGGGGCAGCTGCGTCAGGCATCATAACCAATTATTCGGCAGGTTTCGGAGGCAGGGCTTTCATTGCAGCGCCTAACGGCACTAACACCAGCATCACGGCATTCGCCCGAGGTTATGTCAACACAAGCACGTGGTTCATACCAGACGCGTCATCAAGGAATGCGACAGTGGCATTCAACACAACTCCCAACTCGACAACAGGTGTGAATGCGTCGGCATTGCCATTCACGGTGAGAGTGATTAGCCTCTGCACAGAGACGAACTCTACATGCTTGAACATAAATGGCAGTCTCAACTTGCCATCATACGGAGGCGTTGAGCTCGCAGGCAACACTTCAAGGTACAGGAACAGTATAGGCTATATCCCAGTGCCACGTACATCATCAGTCACAATAACAGTGTTCGGTCCGGGATATGTCAACGCAAGCAACACGAGCGTTACACCCACGTCAGGCACTGTGCCGATAAATGTCACATTTAATGCGACAACGACAGCCCTCAAGTACAGCCTTATTGTTAACATGACGGACGAGGTCAACGGAACAGGTAATATGGGTACGGGGTTACGTATGACTCTAAACGGCACGCCGGGTGCTGAGAATAAGGACTTCTTCAGGAATTCCTCGACGAGCAATATCTATTATTTGAACGCAACAAACTCATCACTGGAAGGTTCTGCGAATCTGACATTCTCAAGAGACGGGTATATTAACTTGACAAGAAATAACACGCCTGTGAATTCGGCTTCGCAAGCCAGCTTGAGCATAGGACTGCCATTCTCGGTGAAGGTCACTTTACAGAACAGTGACGGGGGCACGATAACCGGTTTGAGAGCAGTAGTCGTTGACGGAGGGTCGCCTTCAGGCACGTTTAAAGCAACAGATGGCAACACTACTGGGACACGAAACGGCGCCAGCATATCGGGCGATACCAATACATCAGCCGACGGTTTCATTTATTGGGCTTTGAATCAATCGAACGTTAGCGGCACAGTAGACGCTTATGTTGAAGATGGCACAGGCGTGTACAAAACATGGAACAGCAAAACAGGACAGAATATTAATTTCACCACGCAACTGTCATTAATCTCGGCAAACTCATTGGAATTCTTTAGCGACAATACGGTGCCGACGATAACAATAGTTGCACCAACCAACACAAGCAATGTCACAACAACCACGCCGGCATTCACATTCATAGTCTATGATAACAGCAGCGTGTCCGGAAACAGCGGAGTCAAGTTCGATTCCATATTTGTTAACAATTCGGGATTCAATAGGGACAATGACTGCACAATCATTAGCGCCTATAATGTAACATGCACTTCGACGCTCGCTTTATTGACAGATTCTGCAAATAATACAATCATTGTAACAGCTCAGGACAGGGCGCTGAATAATGCGACTAGAAGCATAACATATGTCGGCGTTGATACGCTAGCGGGAGTTACGGCGACATTGAACACATCGGACACAAGCGGAATAGCCGATGGTACTTACGCAAACGGATGGTCGTTCACTTTCAACATCACACTTGGTAGCTCAACGAGCAATGCAACAGACGTTAATGCAACAGCTGTGAAGGTGGCTAACTGGACATGCACTTCATGTAGCACATCATCCAGCATAATCACCACAGGGAATACGATTATGAATTACACGATATCTAATGGCACAGCGGCAACATACTATGTGTCGCACGATTACAACACGACCGATACCATATACCCGTTGCGAGATTTGCATTCGACATCGGTTCCAATCAACGGTACAGTCACTGTATACGTCAAGATACCGGCAGCTACACTACCAGGAACATATTCCACAACATTCACATTCGGCTCGTGGAGCGTAGCTCTGACAGGTGGTAACCCAAGTTAACGGGGGTAAAGAAGTGAATGATTACAAAATTCATACAGCATTTTTGGCAGTATTCATTTTATTGGTTCCGATAGTCATAGCGGCGCCGCAAGGTGAATCCTCGATAACAATTTCTTCTGGGGACACAGGAGGGACTATAGGCTCGACAAGCGCCTTAAAGTCCGATGGTGCATCATGCTCGGCTGCGAACGAATGTACTGGAGGTTTTTGTAATTCTGGTGTATGCGCAAGCTCTGCGCCATCAACTACAACACCATCGTCTTCTGGAACAAGCACAACCACCACCCCGTCCAGTGACACGACCACTACAACGCCCACACCCGAACCTGCGCCCACGCCGATACCTGTGACACCGGTAAAGGAAACTGTGACAAAGATCACAACAGTGCAGGAAATCATCAGGTCAATCAGACCATCGGATTTGGGTGTAACAGAAATCAAGCCCGAGAATGTTGAAGTGACAAAAACAGGAGTGGCTGAAACTTCAACACCGACACAAGTCCCGATTGTAAAAAACATCATCGAAAAGGTTCTGACGTCCGCTACCGAAGCGCAGGCGCAACAGGTTCTTTCTGGAATAAAACAATCTGTTTCAAGCGGTTCGTCGGCACCCGTGTCAGTCAGAGCTACGCTTGAAGTGTTCGAAGTCAAGGAAAAGACAACAGGACAGACGTCACATGTCTCCAGAGTTAGTCTTATGATCAAACCCGACAAGGATTTGAAAAATGTGAACATAGTCGAAGTTATTCCGAAAAGCGTTGCGGCAAGCATATCGGAAGTCATATTTTTAGGCGAACAACCGAAAGTTCTGCAGGCGGATCCTATTGTCCAGTGGGAATTTTCGGAAGTGAAGAAGGACGAGACAAAGGACTTGTCGTACCAGGTGAACAAAAAGCTAGACGTCTTGGAGTCTAATACTGTCGCTGTTTCGGAGGCCGTTATAGCAGCGCCTGAAGCACCATCATTGATTTACATCTATATTATCATAGGCATAGCCGCGGTGGCTGTAGTGGTATATGTCCTCTATAAAAGGAAAGTTGGTCTTGGCAACTTCAGATTTTCTTACAAGCGGGGGTAAATCCTCAAAGATGGTTGATTGCAGTTTTGTAGCAGCATTGATTAACATTAAACTTTATCTGAAACTTTCACCAAGTTCTATTTATGCCTGAAGAAAGAGTGGAGACTGGAGTTCCAGGATTTGACAAGCTGATTGAAGGCGGGCTGGTGAAAGGTTCGATTAATTTGGTTGCCGGCAATGCCGGTACAGGGAAGACGATACTAGGAATGCAGTACATATGGAACGGCCTTCAGAAAGGGGAGAATGGCGTTTATGTCACGCTTGAGCAGAGGCCTGATGACATTCTTCGTGACGTCGCAAGATTCGGGTGGGACTTTTCAAAGTACGCCGCAGCGGGGAGATTCAGATTGGAGAGCATGATTGCGAGCGACATATCGTCAGTGACGACCAGGATAGTCGAGAGCGTGAAGAAGACAAACGCGACGAGGTTTGCTTTGGACAGCCTGACGATAGCGACGATGGGGTGGAAGGAGAGGCCCGAGGAGTCGTTCCAGCTGAGGTCGAAGGCTTTCGACATGCTGAACACATTGAAATCGCTTGGCGTGACGAGCATGATCATATCCGAGGTTCCCAGAAGCGCGAAGGATGAGATAAGCAAATTCGGATTCGAGGAGTTCGTGGCAGATTCTGTGATACTGTTGAATTACATGACCGTCGGCGGCGCTTCGAGAAATTTGCAGATACTTAAGATGAGAAGAACGGATCACGGGAAGAAGATATACCCCTTTGAAATAACAGAGAATGGATTGATGGTCAGGAGCCTGTCTGTTTAGTCCCTTCCAATAATTTCTTCAGTTCGTCCACGCTTTTGCCGAAATATTTCTCGAATTCGTCCGTGAGCTTTACAACTTTCGTCCGCGAGAATTTTTCCGTCTTAACCAATCCCTTCCTTTCCAATTGTTCGATATATCCGTATGCTTTGTTCCCCTGATATCTTACAATTGCGGATTGCTTCACCGGCGGTTTTATCGCAACAGTCAACGCAAGTGTCCGCAGCATGCCTTCTGTCAAGTCCGATAACGGGGCGAGTTTTGCAATCTTGTCTCGATACTGCGGCTTTATTCGGAATTCATAACCTTCAGGAATCTCAACCAAATCCATACCTTTCTCCTCTTTGGAATGCTCCTGCTTTATTTTCTCGATTACAGGTCCCAGCTCTTCTAGCGGCAAGCCAGTGATTTCAGAAAGCTTGGCTAAGCTGATAGGTTTGTCAGAAACAAACAGAGCTGATTCAACAAGAGCTTTCTTGTTCATGTAATTAATTTTGTTTCGCTGATATTAATTTTCAGAAGACAAATCTTTCTTCCAGTATTTTTGCAGTCCCACCAGATTTTTTGATCCCGATGGCTATTTTCATCAGTTCATCCAGTCTTGCAGATTTCCACATTGAAAATTGTATCATCCTCGCGTCAATCTTCTGCAATTCCCTCCAAGTTCTGACTTTAACAGTTCCCATTTCTCTTGGTAAGTCGAATGTTAAGATGAACTCCTTCATTCTGAATCACCCTGCTATGTAACACGTGTTACATACATATAAACTTTTCAGTACAGAATTTAACAAAATCAACTTTTCTTCCTTATCATTATTTCCTTGAAGAAATCTTCCTGTTCCCCAACAAGTTTTCCATCAGTTTCCAAATGCAATAATGGAACAAATTTTTCTATGACTTTATCTTTCTTCCATTCTTTTACAATTTGCGTGAATTCAATTTTATCCCTGTGAAGCTTCTGCATCAATTCTTCAATCTCTTTCAGCATTTTTTCTGTCTTGATAGTCATATCCTCTTCTGCAACAGATACAACATCCAACTGCCTTCTCGCAACCTTCACCCGTTCCTCTTTTCTTTCCCTCACAGCCAAAGCTTTCCTTAACGCAACAATCAATTCTTCTAGTGTGACTTGACGCTTTGGTGCTCTTCGCATAGGATATCCAAGTTGCACAAGATTAGGGTCTATTCCCAGTTCGGCGAATGGCTTGTCTTCCTTTAGCATTTCTTCAACAGAGTCTTCCTCTTCTTCAAATATGGAAAGATAATCCGCCTTCAACCTCAATAATATCGTTGCAACGAAAACAACCTTTGCTGGTATCCTGAAATCCAGGTCTTCTATGTTCTTGATGAATTTAATAAAACTTTCCGTCAGTTTGACGAGGTTAACATCCCACGGATTCAGTTGCTCCAGACTTACAATGTAATAGATTACGTCTTCCCAGCTTTCCTTCTCGATAATTGTTTTCAAAATATTCTCTTCTTCTGATTTTTGAATTTGTCCTTTCATAAAATCATTGCTTGGGCAGTTCAAGTGCCATTATCTTGCTTTCCCCGTCTATCATGCTGCATCCGTATACTTGGTCGGCAGCCTTGATTGTTGTGTCATTGTGCGTGATCATGATGAATTGTGCATTTTTCGAAAATTCTTTAATCATGTCGGCAACAATTTTGCTGTTGGCTTTATCAAGTGCCGCGTCGACCTCATCCAAAATATAAAATGGCGCTGGCTTGTACGTTTGTATAGCGAAAATGAAAGCCAACGCTGTAAGCGACTTTTCACCGCCGGACATCGCATCAAGATTAAGCAAAGTTTTTCCTTTTGGACTCGCCTTAATAATCAATCCGCTTTCCAGATTGTTTTGGTCTTCCAGCTCCAAGCTTGCAGTCCCATTCAGCATCTTAACAAAGATGTTGTTGAATTCCTGCTTGATTTCGTTTAATGTCCCGAAGAAAACGTCCTTCCTTTTTTCCTCGATTTTCATGATCATGTCAAGGACAGCTTTCTTTTCTTCAAGAATCTTTTCGTATTTTTCCTTGTACCCTTCGAATTCATTTTTGAACTTTTCAAACTCGCCTATGGCTTTCAGGTTGACCAACCCAATTGATGCAAGTTCCTTTTCATTTTTAATTATGAAATTTTCTAGAATGTGTATTTTTTCATCTACAAAAGCGATTTGTCCATATTGTTCCAATTCTACCTTGGCGTTTTGCAATTCTGTTTCCAACCTCGCCTTGTCTATGTTAGCCCTGTTTATTTCTATTTCAAGATTTAACCTTCTCTCGTTGAGTTTCTTTCTTCGTTCCCTCAGCTTGTCTATCTCCTGTTCAGAACCTATTCTCAATTTTTCCAGATCTATGAATTCTCTTGTCCCTTCAGATACGGCTATTTTCTTAAGTTTTTTCTCCAGGTCATCCACGTTCTCTTTCAAAAACTCGGTTTCTTCCTGCAGTCTCCTTCTCAGATCCAGATAACTATCAATCTCCTGCTTGGTGGACGCTTCAACAAATTTTCCATGTGATTTGATATAGTGCCCTCCAATCATCGCGCCGCTCCTTTCAATGAGGTCGCCATCAAGAGTGACCATTCTCGCTCTTCCAACTCCTATCGCGCGCGCAGAATCCAACTTGTCCACCACAAGCGTATTTCCAAAGGCGAATTCTACTGCAGACATGAACTTTGTATCGTATTTGATCAGTTTGCTGGCAACTCCTATCACACCATGCTTTCCTATCAGTTCGGTTTCTCTGAAGAATATAGGTTTGATTTTGTTCAGCGGCACGAATGTGGCTCTCCCAATTCTTTCCCTTCGCAGATATTCGATGCAATACGATGCGACATTGTCGTCATCCACGACTATGTCATTAAAATGCGGACCCGCGGCGACTTCGATTGCTATCTGATACTTTTCTGGGACTGAAACAAGATTGGATATCGTACCATGGACACCTCGCAAATTCAATGCTAGAATGCTTCGTACAGCTCTAGGCATTTCTCCGGACAATTCCGTTTTTCTCGATTCAAATGCTTGCAATTTTTCGATCAAGTCATTCAATCTTTCGATTTCCCGCATGTCGGAATCAAGCTTGTCCTTCTTAATAAGTATCTGCGAACGAAGCTCCGATATTTCCTTTTCAATTTCAACTCTTTTGGAGAGGTCTATCAGTTTATCTGCAACTTCCCTTATACCCTTTTCTTTACCCTCTAATTCATTTTCAGTCCCTTCAAGTTCCTTCGTTAGTTTTTCATTCGATTCTGTTTTTCCGGCAAGAGTCTCCTCAAACTTGTCCAACTGTTCCTGGAATGTCTGCACTTTCTTGTTTGCAAGCGATCCTTTCAATGTCTTCAATTGCTGTTGTAAATTCTGGTATTTAATTGCGACATTCCTTTCCTCTTCCAATTTCTTGAAAATATCATATCGCTGGCTGATTATTATTTCGGCCTCCTTCAGTTTCTGGTCAACGGCATCCAGATCCTTCTGAGATTTTTCCTTCTTGTCGTTGTATTCTGCGATGCCCGATATCTCATCAATGATACCCCTTCTTTCCACGGGATTCATTTCAATAATCTCTGTCACATCACCCTGCAAAATTATGTTATGTCCATCCGGACGTATTCTAGCAGCGTTCAATGTCTGAATTATTTTGTCTCGTGTAACCGTCCTATCATTCATTTTGTAAACAGTCACACCCTTCTGATTTACTTTTCTGACTATAGACAGCTCGTCACTTTCGACCTGGAACATTTTTTTGGAATTGTCGAAAGTCAATACAACTGATGCAAAGTCGGCACGAGATTTTGAACCACCACCATGATAAATCAACTCATGCAATCTGTCAGCGCGCAAAGACTTCGCCGACGTTCTCCCTAAAACAAATGCGACCGCATCCAATATATTAGACTTTCCAGAACCATTAGGGCCTGCTATCGCGTTGACGCCAGGAAGAAAAGGTATGGAGACACGTCTGTTGAAACTCTTGAATCCCTGCATAGACAGCTTTGTGATAAGTGTGTTTGTGATCGAATCAGACCTCTAATAATATTTGAATTTCTTTTATTAGAACTTTGGCGATTCTACACCGTGAACATATTTTTTATAGAATCCGGCACTCTAAACACTTTCAGATGCAGTCCGGCATCGACATACGCCCACACAATAAAAGCAGTTTCCAGTGCCTGCAGGTACTGCTTCTTCCCGAAAAATGATTTCAAATCTTCATGATACGAATTCATCACCTTGACCAATGAATCTGTTTTCTCCCCATCAATAAGCTCCAAGTTCTCCATTATCTTGTCTATCCTTTCAATTTCCTTTCGTGCCGCATTTTTCAAATACATGCTAATCAAATGGTATGAACCTAGCTATAAACTTGGGCTTGTACCTTGCCAACACCGATACAATCGTCCCAACAACAATCACAATCCCGCCGAACATTTGCAGGCTGCTTGGCACCGAACCCAGAAGCAGTATTGAATATAGCACGACAACAAAAGGCTGCATAGACTGAATGACGGCGGTCTTCGACAAATCTATCAGTTGCAACGCCTTGAAGTTAAGAAGAAATCCTATCATCCCAGCCGATATAGAAGAAAGTGCCAGCCAGCCCAATGTGGCGAGAGGCGGCACAGCTAGCTGCGATGTCCATAAAGCAATTGTAGAAACAGTCGCGAATGTGAACAAAACCCTTAATGCATTGATCACAAGCGGATCTATCTCCTTTATGTAAACTTTATTCAGGAACTGAACGGCTGAGAATACGGCTGACAATATCATCGCGAGCGACACGCCAAAGAGTATCAGCTCGCCGTTCGAATAGCTGATTATAAACGTTCCGGCAATCATTATCAACCCGCCGACGATTTCGAGCTTCGAGAATCTTTCCTTTAGGAAAACAATACCCATTATTATCATGAATATCGTGGAAAATCTCAGCAGAAAACTCAATAGAGAAGGTCCCATCAAACCGAGAAGGTAAAACCAGAGGGTAGCACTTACACCATTGAGCACACCAATCAAAAGAAGGGGTTTCCAAAACCTTGGCATCAGTTGCTTTATTTTCCCTATCTTTTTCGTGGCCACCAGCATCGCGAATGTTCCAATAGTGCTGAAACCAAAAACAAAGAACGCGCCTGTCGTCGGATTGGTTCCTCTCAGAGCAAATGTATTGAATATGAATGCTATGGATATGAGCAACGTCGATATAACCATGTAAAGATACCCTTTGGTATGGTTGTCCATGGAATTCACAGAACCGTAATTATTATCACGAGGATATAAACTCCAGCTCTTTTTCAAGTTTTTCCACGGTGCCGAGTTCTTTCAAACTTTCTTTTACCTTGTCTATCGTTTTTGTAGTCTTCCAATCAACATTTCTCAATTCCGCAAGCTTGAAGCTTAGATAGTCGCCTTGGTACACCAGAGAAAGGATTTTTGCCAGCTTTGAGTTTCCGTAAGCCCATATGTCATGGAAACTACCCACCTTACCTTTAATAATATCTTTAACAATTTCAATCCGTTTTGACATCACAGGCAATTCATCATGGTCTCTCATAAAAATCACAGAAAGGTTTGGGTATTCAAACAATTCATAACCAACAACCTCGTTATGGCTAAGCTCAGGCAACTCCTCAAACTTGGCATGCATCTTACTGTTCTCATTCAATTCGGATTTGGTCCTTCTCATAACCCCTAAAAATCCAGAAGGCCCGTATATCACGGGCATTGTATCTTTTACAGCGGACGCAATCTTGTCAATATCTGCGAGATTTATTGTAGGCACCACGCTTAGAAACTCTTCTATATCTCTTGAGAAATCAACCTTGAATATCTTCTGCATGCACATTATCAAAGGGAAAAACAAATACGGTATACTTTCCCTCGGCTGATAGCCGCTAGGCACTTGAATGAAAGGAACGCCAAATCTTTTCGACCATTCAAGCAACTTCCCTCCAGATCCTATTGAAATGATGTGGCATTTTCTTTTCAATGCTTCAACAAACTGGCTTAGTGTCTCTTCCGTATTTCCTGAATAGCTCGTGCAAACAACAAGACTGCCCTCCTTAGCGAAGCCGGGAAGATTGTACCCTTTTGACACATCTATAGGTTGGGTAATATCATCCTTCACTATATCCTTCACCAAGTTGCCTGATATTCCCGATCCGCCCATACCTGTAAACACCATGTGGCTCGGTTCTGGCATATCCAATTTTATATCTTCTGCTATCTCGATGGCTTCTCTGCACACCCGAACATAATCTTTCAATATCTCGTTCATGAAATACAAGCCTGTAATTAGTTGACAACTCTAATTTTTAAATTTTTGAAGATGACCCCGGAGGGACTCGAACCCTCAACCGGAGGTTGCTCCTAGGCTCCGAAGCCTCCTCGGATATCCAATTTCCACACGGGGCCAAATAATAATAAAACAGTAATAGATAAGAAAGATACGGTATTTCCATTTGTGGGCATTATTCCCAGAATCTAAATCTTTAAATCCTCTTCCAAACAATTAGGATAACATGGAACTGAAGAAACTGGAAGACACAGGCAAGCGCCTGATAGCGGAGTTCGGCGAAGAGACCATAGCTTTTGCAAACATGGTAAAAGACAAATTGTGGGAGGATCCTTCAGTGAAGGAAGCCGCGACAATCATGGAGCACCCCTATTTATCCAAGCCTAAGATTCTGGTCGATGTTTCTCGTGGCTCTCCGCAGGCGGCCTTGGAAAAAGCAGCTGAAAAACTTTCAGACGAAGCGAAGGAATTTGCAGATAAATTCAAAGACGCGCTGAAGAAATAGTCAGCAGACATACTGCCCTTGCGATTTCAGCAAATCATCCTTCATGTATACAGGTGCGCCAGTCCTGACAGCCAACGCTATCCCATCGCTCGGACGGGAATCCAAGCTCACAATTCTATCGCCCTGTTTCAAAATCATCCTGCCTATGTAAGTATTGTCTTGCATATCGACAACCTTCACCATCACCATGACAACATCCAAACTCTCCATTGCGTCCTTGAACAGATCGTGTGTTAGTGGTCTGGATCCGACTCTACCCTCCTGACCATTTGCTATCGATTCTACTTGCGACAGTTCTGTCGTTGCAGTCACTTGATAACATCCGCCCTGAATGGTGACGATACCCGCATTTTCGGATGCAGACACTTGGACATCAACTTTCGTATACCCGCTGGTGGACAATTCTTCGATTGGGAGCAAAGGCGTCACAGCATCCACCCCTGAAAAATAAGGTCTGGCAAATGCGGCAACAGCAACCAAAATCGCCACAACGCTGATAATCTTGTAAAATCCTAATTCGTCGCCTCTGGATCTTGCCATACATTTCTTTTGCCCTTCAGCACTAATAAATCTTCCCAAAAACTCGGCTTAAGTAACATTTATCTGGCGAAAAACACAAATTATTTTTGTTGATATGAAAGGTATATCCCCAATTGTGGCAGCGGTTCTTTTGATAGCCATCACCATGACCATCGCCGGTGTATTGGCTTATTGGAGCTCCACTTTTGTTTCCACATCATTACCGACGGAAAATTCTACATCCGCCCAATGCAGGGTTGCGCAATTCGAATTCTTGAATTGCAAGTACAACTCGACCGCGCAGACTATAATATTTTCGGTGAACAATGTGAGAAGCGTGGATTTGGGAAACCTGACGGCTTACATAGAATATTCAAATGGAACCGTTAGCAACGTAATACCACTGAACGGCAGCTTGCCTGCTAATACATTCAAGAGCTTTTCAGTTTCTAGTGTATCATCGGACTTTTCCAGCATTTTAGTAAAAACAATATGCCCTGATGTCAGCAGGTCGTCATCCTGTACGAGGTAAAAAAATGAAAGGATTATCGCCACTAGTCGCAACTGTCCTGCTAATTGCTTTTACGGTAGGCGTAGGAGGTATAATAAGCGTATGGATATCTGGATTCACGCAAACATCGTCTGGTATCGTTAGCAAAGAAGGCGAAAATCAGATTATCTGCAGCAATGGCGCTATTGATTTGTCCAATTTGAAATACTGCAATAATAATATCTCAGGGATTGTTAAAAACAACGGAAGGGTAGCTTTGGGCAACATAACTTTGCAGGTCACCAATACCAACGGTTCCACCACTATAGTGTCCCTCGCCCTTAATGATTCTTCGGGCGGTAGCGGAGGCAATTATCTTGCTTTGAAGCCAGGCCAGATATTTGCGTTCAACCAATCGATCTCAGGTGTCGGCGCCAACTACGATAAGATATGGGTCTACACCAACTGCAGCACTGTGACTGATTTGGCAGACAGGGGCGACGTTGCAGCCTGTTAATTCTATATTGCTAACCAACTATTAGGAATACGAGCATTCCAGTAACCATCATGAAAATGCTGTGTTTGATTCCAGCCACCACTGCGCCTTCTGACATTTTCCCAACTGTCAACCCTGCGAATAGGCCTTGCATCAAAATCAAATTCCTGAATATCTCGCTGTATTCTTGTTGCAGGTTCGCCTGTGATGCAGCACCCGCTGCAGATATTTGAGTCAGGCTTTGAGCCGACACCTGGCCTAGGCTAGGTACGAGGTACTTTTCCAGCCCTATGATCACAGCAAGGAAAACAAAAAATATTATATACCCAGTGATTATCTGCGAGTTAAGGAACAGTCTTCTTTCCGCCCTCAGCCTCTCAACTTCTATGGCAGTGCCGCTGAGAGCTTGAAATGTCTCTAGAAGTTTCCCGCCGAACCTGTGGCTCTCCATAACTGTGGACACTATCCTCGATATCAATTTCGACCTGGTTTCTTTCGCAAAATTAAGCAATACAACCTCGGCTGGAATCCCCCAGTCAAGTTGAGCAGCCATCTTTTTCACAAGTGGTGTCAGAGGCCCGTATTGGTTCCCGGCTATGCTTTTGAAGGCGCTGGGAAGTGTCATGCCTCCTCTCACAGCCTCGACAAAGTCTTGCAGAAACACAGGAAAATTATTTTCCATATCCTTCACCCGTTTCGTCTCAAAATACTTTATTATAACTACGGGCATGGCTATTACAATCGCACCTATAAGATACATCGTGGTCGCATAGCCTGTCAACTTTGAAATATACAGGTAATTGAACAAAGCGAATACCGCATAAACTGCCACCGAAATTGCAACGAGAGTGGAAAACTTGACCATTACATCTCCACCTCAACACCCTTGAGGAACAGCAGAAAGCCCGCGTTCAAAAACGGTACCAGTATGTAGATGCTCAGTTTTGTAAGCGTCAATATGTCAAATCCGCCTATATTGGGCTGGATCATATTCATGACCGCGAACAAAGCTATAATGAAAAGCGGCGCGGCAATCAAGATTCCTGTATAGAACTCTGCATACGCAGAAAGCTGTTGCATAAACTTCTCCCTTTTCAGTCTCCATTCAAACATGGCCTGATCTCCCGCGTTTTTGATATACGTCTTGACATCACCGCCGCTTTCTGTGGCGCTGATAATGCCAAGAAGAATCTGGCGCAGGTCATTGCTCGGCGTTCTCTCTGCAGTTTCCCTGACTGCTGTCAGCGGGTCTATTCCGAATGTGTCTATATTTCTCACAAGAATCTTCATTTCCCTTGAAATCTCTCCATATTCATCAAAGTTGCTCAGCAGTTTGAAAATCATGTACGGCGGCACACCAGATTCTGCAATGGCGGCCATATGCGTCAGTGCAAACGGAAGATTGATGTCTATGTTTTTCCTTCTTCCCATGGCCTTCTGGTACGGATATATCACCAATAAACCGAACGTCAGAATCGCCAGAACCAGCGGAAGATACGCAAGCAGGACGATTTTGAAAAGAGTTTCAAACTCAAGAAAAAAAGTTGTCGCTATCGTGAAGAAGACCAGTGAAAACAGATATACTACAATCGTGTTAAGGAAAACCACGCTGAGATATGTTCTGAACGGTATCCTGACGCCTGCCTTCGGCAGGCTTTCCCTGAGAAAATTAAATTTCTTTCCTATCCTGTCTATCAATCCGCCGAACAAAACTGTGGACACTGCATTGTAACTGGCCATTATACCCGATAATATATTGGATTTTCTATAGCTAAAGATTTTCTAATGTCGCTCTCTTACCATCTTGAATCCGAGAAGGTTCAGCAGTGAGGTCCTTTTTCCTTCGGCCTTGGCAGGCTCTTTAGGAGTTTCAACCTGAATAGGAACTTTCTGTGGTGGCTGCTCATTCACTTTCTGCCCCTCTTTCTTCCAATCAACTCCCATCGTCTGGAAAAGCTTTTCGGGTTCCTTGTAAAACATGTTGACATACCGCACAACTTCCATATAATCCTTTATGTCTTTCGATACAAGCCAGTCCAAAACAGCCTTCCTTCTTTCCAGATCCTCCTTTGCTTCTTCCATGTCGCCTCCCCTTGCCTCCACCATTTTGGGAATCAACTGGCTGTCATTAACCTTTTCTATCGTGTCTGTTGACGGGTTCCAGAGAAAAACAAGATTCGTCTTAACTTCTTCTGTCCTGGGATCGACTGAAATAATCTCCACAATCTCCTTCACCCTTCTTGCGCTCTTCTCCTTTGTATGAGTCATTATTGTGACGACATTCAAGCTTTCTATCAGCGTGGGCGACAGTTCTATAGGCGGCGATGTCAATCTTTTAATGACAGCATCGACAGAGTTCGCGTGGAATGTACTGAATGACGTATGACCCGACGCCATGCCTTGGAACATTACATAGGCTTCCTTTCCCCTTGTCTCGCCGACGATGACATAATCAGGATTCTGCCTGAAGCTTTCTTTCAGCAAATCGAACATGGTGACCTCGCCGTATTTTTCACCCGTCACAGTAGGGATGCCGAAACCTGTCCTTGCCAGTCCGGACACCCAATGCTCGTTCGGTATCCTGATTTCTCTTGTGTCCTCGATCGAGACAATCTTCTTTTCAGGCGGGATGAACATGCAGCACGTGTTCAGGAATGTGGTCTTTCCGGTAGCGGTCGCACCGACGTAAAGTATGTTCGCACCGCGCTCCACAAGATACCAAAAGTAGGCGAGCAGTTCGGCATTTGCGGTATTTGAAATGATCTGCTCAACCGGCGACATGGGTTTCTCGCCAAACTTTCTTATCGTGAATGTCGGTCCTCTTGTCGCAACGTCGCCAGCTATTGTTGCCGAAACCCTTGATCCGTCCGGAAGCGTCCCGTCTAAAATAGGTTCCGCATAGCTCACATATCTCCCGCTTCTTTCGGCAAGCTTGATTACAAACTCTCTCAATCCTTCCAAGTCATCGAAAGCAACGCTTGTCTTAATCGAGCCGTATTTCCGGTGCACCACAAACACAGGCGTGTTCGTACCATCACAGCTGATATCCTCTATATTCGGATCCTGCATCAACCCGTCAATCTCATTCAAACCGATAAAGTCTCTGTAAATGAAGTACATTATTTTAACATACTGGTTTGGTGTCAGCTGCAGTCCGAAATCTTTCAGGACCTTGCCGACCTGGCTTTGCAGATATTGAATAGCTTGTGTCGTTTCTTTCATAGACGAAAGTTCGACGTCAACAAGCTGGATTACAGCATCCGAGATTTTTTCCATGAGTTTTTTTTCCCGTTCATTGAGCTGAGGCTCTATCATATCATACATTAATGTCTTCTCCTCGTCGTCCCATTTTACATGCGCATATGAGAACGGCTCCATCAGAGGGTAGATAGAATTGACTTTCGTAATATCATCGAAATCAGAAAGTTCAACCATCCTTTTCGACTTTTCCAATCTGAACCCTGGCAAAGGCTCTTCTTCTTTCGTTTCCTTAGCAAGCTTCTTGTAAAATGCTCCACGCAACTGCTTCAATTTTTCCAAAACCATCTCATCTAACCGGTCTGAAGGGGCGAGAGAATCCCTTCTTTCTTACAGACTTGCCGGGCTGCACTATATGCCTGAACCTCGCGCAACTAGGGCAGTATCTCGCAATCCTGGACATCATGTGAATCATTCTTCTGTCTATTTGTTGCATTATCATAGGATCGTTGATTCGCATGCCGGTTCTCTTGGTAAAAGTCTTGTACCTGGGAACCTGCCTGCCGCAGCCGTCACAAACTACACTGGCCTCCCTACCTCTACCTGGTTGATGTTGGTACGATCTTTTGTAGGGCGCTTCACTTATCGGCATATTAATAAAATTGTCATCATAGCGTAATAAAGGTTTTAAGCTTTGCATGTCATGCATTCTTTATGCTCAGAGCAGCGGTTAGTAGATTATCAGATTTGTATGAAAACTACAGATTCGGATACGATAGGGTGTCCCGGAGATTTAAAGACCTCGGAATCAGGAATGTAGTTATAGGATTGTGGCCAACAGAAAGATATCATGAAGAGTCTCCAGGCAAAGGCGCATTCCCCGACGGTTGGTCCGAATTAAGTCTGACAGTTTCTATGATGCCTAAAGGGATTTCCTTTCTTGAAGAAAAAAGAAGAGTAGCGTATGCTGCAGCAGACGGAAGGATGCCGAACATGCAGAGATATATGGCATGGAAAACAGCTGAGAAAAGAAGAGACCGATATATAGCCTCTCTGAAGAAGCATGGTATAGCTGTCGAGTGAAGTTCAAGGATTTAATTTCAATTCTGTAAGATTACTTTATGGCAGATATTTTAGATAACTTGTTTTGGTTTGGGCATGCAAGCTTTCAGATAGAAAACAAGGAAGGCAAGAAATTTTATTTTGTCGACCCATTCGATTTGAAGAGGTTACCGAACGAGAAGGCAGATGCAATCTTCATTTCCCATGCGCATTATGACCACTGGAGCCCGAACGATATAAGAAAACTAATAAAGCCTAATACAGTAGTTGTTGCAACAAAAGGATGCGAGAATCTGAACCTGCCGAGCAACGCATTCATGATTGTAGGGCCAAACAGAGTCCTCACAGTCGCGGGCATCAGAATTAAAACAATCCCAGCATATAACATCAAGCCAGACAGGATAACATTCCATCCGAAAGAGAACAATTGGGTCGGGTATATCTTTGAAGTCGGTGAATCAAGAATATACCACGCAGGCGATACGGATTTCATTCCAGAGATGCGGAACTTGGCAGATATAGATGTTGCAATGCTTCCCATCGGTGGAACTTATACGATGGACGTGGAAGAAGCTGTGCAGGCCGCAAATGCAATAAAAGCTAAAGTAACGATTCCTATGCATTACAGGCGATTGCTAGGCGATAAAGCTAAAGCCGCAGAAGAAGAGTTCAAATCCGGGGTGAAGGGTAAAGTCGTCGTTTTGAGAGAGTTGTCTTAAAGTTTAATTTAGAAATATTTCTATGCCACATTGGGTGTGTGAGCCGTGCAAACTCATATTTGTTGAGGAAAAGGCGGTAAAGTGTTATTTATGCGGAAACAAGGATTTGTTGAGATGTAAGGAGTGGTAAGCAATAAATCCTTCCTTTTTAATTCTTATTTAACAATTTCAACTGACAAATAGGAAGTGAAAAATAAAAATGCCATTCGGAAATCAAATATTCAAGAAACCCGACTTCAAGAAAGTGTCAGATGTAGTATGGGAAGTACCTACTAGTTTCAAGCAAGGAATGAAAGTTCCTGCTAGGATATACGCCACAAAAAAGATTGTAGATCAGATGGACTTGCAGGTATACGACCAGATAACAAATGTTGCAAACTTGCCAGGAATCCAAAAATTTGCCTTCTGCATGGCAGATGGCCACAGCGGATATGGTTTCCCGATAGGGGGCGTAGCTGCATTTGATCCAGAAGAGAATGGAGTGATTTCTCCTGGTGGAATAGGGTTCGACATAAATTGTGGTATGCGACTTGTTCTAACAAATCTTACTTATAATGATGTCAAGCCGCATCTAAAAACTCTAGTCGACAAATTATTCGACAAAGTTCCCGCGGGTGTTGGTTCTAGCGGGTTCGTTAAACTAACTAAGGACCAATTCAGAAAAGTTGTAACCGAAGGTACAGAATGGTGTGTGGATAATGGATATGCGTGGAAAGAGGATTTGGAAAGAACGGAATTAAACGGAAAAGCAGATTGGGCAGACGTATCTAAGGTTTCATCCAAGGCTGTCGAAAGAGGAGTCAATCAAATAGGCACACTAGGCTCTGGTAACCATTATCTGGAAATACAAGTTGTGAAGGAGGAAAATATTTTCGACAAAGAGCTAGCAAAGAAATGGGGGCTGTTTCCAAATCAAGTTGTAATAATGTTTCATTGCGGTTCAAGAGGATTTGGCCATCAAATTGGGACTGACTATCTTCAATTATTCCTATCAGTGATGGAGAAAAAATATGGAATTAAAATCTTAGACCCAGAACTTGCATGTGCACCTTTCAATTCTCCAGAAGGACAGGATTACTTCAAAGCTATGGCATGCGGAGTTAACATGAGTTTTGCTAATAGGCAAGTTATCTTACATAGAATCAGGGAAGTTTTTTCTGATGTTTTCAAGCAGGATGCAGAAAAATTAGGATTGAAAATGGTTTTTGACGTCTCGCATAATAGAGCATCAGTTGAAAGACATAAAGTCGATGGAGAAACTAAAGAGCTAATCGTACACAGAAAAGGAGCTACAGGTTCTTATCCTGCTGGAAGGGAAGAAATTCCAAAATTATATCGTGACGATGGATCCCCAGTAATTATTGGTGGCTCCATGGAGACCGGTAGTTATTTGTTAGTTGGTGGTCCTAATGCAGCAGAAACTTTCATGTCAACAGCTCACGGCTCAGGAAGGACAATGAGCAGGACAAGAGCTAAAGGCATGTTCCGTGGTGAACAGTTACAAAGAGATATGCTGAAGCAAGGAATTTATGTCAAGTCAGTTTCATTTTCTGGATTGGCTGAGGAAGCTGGATCAGCGTACAAAAACATCGACGATGTCATTGAAGCGACACACTTGGCTGGTATATCCAAGAAAGTAGTACGATTCACTCCAATCGGAAATGTAAAAGGTTAACACATATTAATTATGCAACTCTCAGAAAAGAACTGTGTTCCATGCGAAGGCGGAGTGAAACCTTTCACGAGACAAGAAGCTAAAAGATACCTCAAGCAAGTCAATGGATGGTTCATTATTCGCAAAGAAATAGAAAAAGAATTCAAATTCAAAGATTTCAAAGAGGCTTTAGGCTTCATTAATAAAGTTGGAGATATAGCCGAAGAAGAAGATCATCATCCGGATATTTACCTTCATAGCTACAAAAGAGTTAAAATAACTTTAAGCACGCATGCGATAAAAGGATTGAGCGAGAATGATTTCATACTTGCGGCTAAGATCGATAAAATAGTAGAATAAGTCATATTTTAAAGCTTAGTATTGAATTAATGCTTAGTGATAAAGTGGATAGAAAAGTTGCTAAAACATTAGCAGAAATTTTGCATAATCCAATGGTAATATCCGCTTTGGATAAGTCACAGCCACTCAGACCATTATTAACCGCTGCAATAAAATCTCGGGATATAAATCTAGCTAGAAGAAACCCATTACCTGCTTATTTAGAAGATTCTCATAACGGATTAGATTATCATAGAACTGACTTTGATATGTTCACTGCCTTGAAAGCAGCTATTAAATATGGTCTGGTAGTTAATCTTCCATCATATGATGAAATGCGGCCACGGGTGCTGCAATCGAATCAAAGAGTTATTTCTAAAGAAAATAGACATGGCCAAATATTTAAGGTAATTTCTAACAACGATATGCATACAATGTCAATAAGAACGAAAGATTATAGCGTCCTTGAATTCGGACCTAATGAAAAACAAAAAGTTGGTGCTTGGAGACATTTTTCTGTAGTAGATCCTTTTGCCGAATGGCATCAGGGATGGCGTAGCCTTGAAATCACACCCACTGAACAATTGAAAACATTTTTCGAAGAGCATAAACTTGCAATTCCTACAGGTTTTGTAGGTCCTGATGGGGTCAGACAGCAAGTTGTTCATTTTGAATATTTCGTTCATCCAAATTTAGCATTTGCATTTTATGGGTCCCCATATATATTGCTTAAGATAATGGCACAGCGGATGAAAGATCAAGCTGACCATTATAGGCAACAAGCAAGAGAACTTAGAGAAGAAGGAGTTAGATTGCCCCCACCAAAAGAACCGCAAGAAGTTATAACATATACTCAGACGGAGCCTGGTAAAAAAGTAGTTGTTCCGAGTATAGAAGCCAAAGTAATTTTACCAAAAGTTGAAGGAGAAGATTATCCTATATATTCTTTGGGTGATGATTGGAAGCCAAAAAAGCATGAAAAAATGCCCGATACTAGGCAGAAGTTACAAGGTGTCTTAAGATATGCTGAACGGGTGGAGAGAGAACTGACCTATGGTATAGGTGCGGCTCTAAGAGCCGAAGTAAGAGCTATCGAACTAGCCTACCGTCTTCACGGTTTTATAAAAGGGCATGAATTAGAGCCTGGGTGGGAAATACACCCTGGTTGGGATATTCCTGAGTGGGATAGAGAATATGTAGAACCAGGTAAGAGAATAGTATGGAATGCTTTACAATTATCGGATGATGCGTTTTTACTGTATCGTGCACGAAATGTAACTACAACATTAAAATCAGGACCTGATTATATATACAAAGAATCTGATGTAGTTCTAGTATAAACTCATTTATTTCTACCTTTTACAAACTTTAATTATGCCTTACAAATTCCTGGAGGATATAGCAATAGCAGATGTGGCATTTGAAGCTACTGGAAAAACTCTGGAAGAGTTGTTCGACTCATCAGCATTAGCCTTAGAAAACACGCAAGTTAAGGACCTGAAATCCGTTAAACATAAGGTAGAGAAAAAAATAGGAGTCGAGGCTGATAATGTGGATATGCTTTTGTTCAACTTTTTACAGGAATTGATTTTTTTAAAGGATGCAGAATTGCTGCTGTTTAGTAAATTCGATATCAAGATTACAGAAAGCAAGAAATACAAGCTGAAATCAAAAGCTTATGGCGAGAAGTTGAACATGAAAAAACATGAACTGCTGGTGGATGTGAAAGCTGTATCATTGCATAATTTCAAAGTTGAAAAAACAAAATCTGGCTGGAAAGCAGATGTTATTTTGGATGTGTAATGTCTATCAAATTCTGCTAAAAGGAAACTTCTTAAACCTATCTTGCGAAGTAAGGAGGTTGGTCAAAGGGAAATAAGATGATAATTAGTAATGAGACTAGGCAGAAATTACAAGAATATAGGCAGACATTGGTAGGGCCTTTACTGAGACAGTTATCAGAGTATAGAGGAGATATACCCATACATACAGACGGTATAAATAGCACAATAGCTGGACACTGGAGAATAGAATCTGATAGAGTCAGATTAATCGATCAGACCCCTCAAGGGACTAGGGTAATAGCAGTTTTTGTAGACGGGGATCCAGTTTCTTATCGAAATGTACCTAGTCAAACTTTACTAGATGCATTAGAATATAGAGTACGTGAACGACAACTTGCAGAAATTGATAAAGAAGAATTTTTTGATGAAATGTCGATAATTCTTCGTGAATACCTAGTTGATAAATCTCCTATAATTACTGTAACCCCATCAAGTGCAGATCAGGCACTAGATATAAACCCACCTATAGACGATCCCTACATTTTAATGGGCAAAGGAGTGACAGAACCTCCTCTCAGAGATTTGAGAATGTATCGTGGCGGAGTAACTCATTTCCAATTTTCAGAGAAAAGTGGACCCGATGGACCTTATCAATCACCTAATGGTCTCAGATCAGCTCATGCAGATGAAACGGGAATTTATATAATCGAGGACGAGAAGCATGTACAATAATAAACACCAACCAATTGTGCCAGGCCAGGAAGTATTAGCAATAATAACCCGTGACCGGAAATCACCTTATGTTGCGGAAACTTTAGATGGCAGAACGAGATTGAATATCAGACATGACGGCTCCGATATACCCAACGGATGCTTAGTATCGGTACGTATAACTCGTGCAGTAGTCGGCCATACAGGAAGAACATACGGAGATGGTGAATTAACTCAACCGTACGGTATTATTGATACTTTCAAATATTGATTTCATTTTTAAACTATCAATTTCTAAAATTGGCGATTCAGAAATTATTGTTATGTCAAATTTTCTTTTGACTATCTCCTTAGCCAAAGGTTCAAATGACGGATGTCCATTAATAGGAACGTGAACATCAACAAACTCACCCCGTTTATTTTTGTTTACATTCTCAAAATGCGAGTTGATGTGATCAAGTTTTAAAACTTTCAACTTATCGAAAACTTCTCCGTAATTTATCTTACCTTTCCCTCTTACAAACAAATGCCCCCAGTCAATATAAGGAACTAGATGTTTACTATCAACATCTCTGCACAATTTTATTATTTCGTCTAGACTACCAAACTGACTTTCTCTCCCCATAGTTTCCAATCCAAATTTGATGTGTTTCATGCCTTTTGATCTAGCTTTATCCAGTATATCCAGAACATTTTCCTTAAGCTTGTCATAAGCTTGTTCAGATGTCAAACCGGAATAATATGCTGCATGAACAGCTACTGCATCTGCCCCAGCAATTTCTCCTATTAGAAGGCTTTTCAATATCCTTTCCTTGGATTCTTTTATCACTTTCACATCTTTCGAACAGAGATTTATGTAATAAGGCGCGTGAACTGATAATCTTACTTCGTTTTCCTTGGCAACTTGCCCTACTTCCTCAGCGGTTTTTTCATTCATATATACCTGACGTACGAATTCGATTTCCATCGCATTTAGCCCAAGTTCTTTTATCTTTTTTATGCCAGCGATTGTATTTCCTTCAGATGCCATGGGCAGACCGGCTGGACCGAGAAAAACTTTCATAGATTATAGATTGTCGATAGTGCTTTTTATCTTGATCATATTCGGGCATATAACACTGATTAGGCGAAATTTTACTGCGGTAAAACTCAATTCTGATGAATTGCCACTGATGTGGTCGCATAACACCGATTAGACGTAATTGTCGTGATTATTTCAAAAGTTTCAAAAAATCATTTAACTTTCTAGTGTTTACAACATCCTTAGCTTCAGCCCAGCCTCTTCTAGCCTGGGCAATTCCTAATTCAAGATACTGAAGATGATTCTTGTTGTGCGCATCTGAATTTATTACCAATTTCACACCAGCTTTAACCGCAAGTTTTATGTGTTCATCTTTAAGATCTAGTCTGTTCGGAAATGCATTTACCTCGAGTCTAGTCCCAGTATCTTTCGCAGTTTGAATTATCTTTTCCATATTTACATCATACGGTTCTCTTTCCTGTATCAGCCTTCCAGTTGGGTGAAACAAAATATCAACATTTTCATTTTCCATAGCCTTTATTATTCTGTTAGTCTGTTCAATCTTTGGTAAATTGAAACTTGAATGAATTGAGGCACCTACAACATCAAGATCTTCTAATACATCGTCTGATATATCCAGTTCTCCATTTTTTAATATATCCACTTCAGAACCGGATAAAATTTTGACACCATTGATAATTTTATTAATTTTTTCTATCTCTTTCATTTGTTGCCTTATTTTTTTATTATCCAATCCTCCTACAAAAGCATTTCTTTTCGTATGGTCTGTGATCGCGATGTATTCCAACCCAAGGTTCTTAGCTTCCTCCCCCATTTCCTTTATGGAATTCGTCCCATCAGTCCATTTGGTTTGTATCTGTAAATCACCTTTCAATGAACCGTATTCAATCAATTTTGGCAATTTGTTTTTCTTAGCAGCATCAATCTCTCCAGTGTTTTCCCTGAGTTCAGGCGGCATCCACTTCAACCCAAGTTTTTCATAAACTTCTTCTTCATCTTTACCAAAAAGATATTTGTCATGCCTGTCAAACACACCATACTCGCTCAACTTCCATCCTTTATCAATCGCAATCTTTCTCAATGCTATATTATGGTCTTTGTTTCCTGTGAAGTATTGTAAAGCGGCGCCGTAACTTTTTTCAGGAACCACGCGTATGTCCGCATCTAGACCGTTATTTAACTTGACCATCGATTTTGTAGACCCTTTGCTGTATACATGGACAACATCCGGCATTGACGTGAAGAAATCCATTACTTTCTGAGGTTTGTTTGATACGACAATAAAATCAGCATCACCAATAGTTTCTTTCATCCTTCTTGTACTGCCAGCGATGTTTACTTTCATAACTTCTGGCAGTTTCCTTAATCTTTCTTCAATTTCTCTCAATGTTGGCAAGACATAGCCCAAAATAAATCTGCCTTTGCTTCGTTTCAAAAATTCAATTCCTTTTAGGATAGCCTGTTCGCTTTTCTCACCGAATCCTTCAAGCTTCCTTATCCTACCGGCTTTCGCAACTTTCTCAAGGTCTTCAACGGTTTTGATTTTCAATTTTTTGTAGAGTGTCTTCACACGCTTCGGTCCAACGCCTTCGATAGAAGTCAAGCTTTCAATGTCAACAGGAATTTTCTTCTTCAGCTTTTCGTAATATTCCAGCTTTCCTGTCAGTATCAGTTCCTCAATCTTTGCTGATATAGCCTCTCCGACGCCAGGTATGTCCATCAATGCATTGGTGCCGCCTCTTTTGTATATGTCAGACACGTCTTCTGTTAACGCTTCGACAGAACGAGCAGCCTTCTCATATGCCCTAGGTTTGAACGGTTCGTCTTCCATTTCCAGATAAAGTGCAATATTATAGAGAGTCTTGGCGATTTCGTAGTTCTTCATAATAAGAATTGAATTACTCTAAATTATCTTTTTAATCTTTTCAAAATTTCATCTTTCTTTCTTCTGCTTGTATATGTCTTTCCAAATCGGACTAAAATTGGGTTTATTTTCTTCCAATAATATTTTGGAAATAGCCGTTTTAAATCTTCTTCGATTTTTTCAGGGTTTTTATTTTTAGTCCAGCTCAATTTCTGAGACAGATAAGAAACGTGTGTATCTATTCCTATCGTATCTTTACCCATCTCTGAAAGGAAAACATTCGCAGTTTTTCTTCCAACTCCAGGCAATTCCAGTAGTCTCTCAAAATCATGAGGAGGATTTCCATTGTATTTCTTAGCTAGAATTTTAGCGCACTTGATTATGTTTTTCGATTTGGTCTTGTAAAAATTAATCGGTCTTATTATCTTCTGGATATTTTTTACCTTCCCTTTAGCTAGGGATTTAACCGTAGGATATTTCTCAAATAATTTGTTTGCGATAGGTATTGTTATTTCGTCTCTTGTTCGCGCAGATAGAATAGTTGAAATTAATGTCTGCCAAGGGTTACTCCATTTTTCAGCAGCCAGTCTCATGTTTGAGCTCAATCTCTCCAGTTCTTTCAACTGCTTTAAAATCCTTTTATTATTTTCCATGTTCATAGATAGATTTATATAGTGGTTAGCTAATTAGTAATTGTTGGGGTACGTGGGGATTCTAAGAGAAGACTTCAACGAAAGAGTAATACCATTATTACTCGAATTGCACGACCTCCGTCTAACTTCTTCTGTTAATTCTTTCAGAAAGGCATTAAGAACATTGGACTCGAACCAGTCTTCGCCCAATGGTTTAGTATCTAGCTTAAGCCAGGCAAGCGGAAATTTTCTATCCTGTTATCGTGAATTAGTAGACGACAAAAATCTAGAGAAAACCAGATGCCTAGGAGAGCTGTATAAAATAATTGTAGAGGGTTTGTATTATCCTGCTTGGAATCTGTACAATACTCCCCATGTAGTTTCAGTAAGCGGAGAGCCCACTTATCAAAGGCAATCAATACCAGTTTAATATATTTCAATCCCCTAAAAAATATGTAATGACTAAGGGCATAATACCCACAAATGTTATCCCAATCAACTATAACTTGTCCTTTGATGTAGATTTGAAAAACTTCAGATATTCAGGTAAGGAGACCATAGATTTGGAAATAAAGGACTCCAATGAAATAATTCTTAATGCAGTTGATCTGGAGATTAAACACGTCAGTCTGGACTATAAGAAAGCAACTCTAAAACCGAAAATAAAGATATATCCAGAAAAGGAGGCAGTTACTTTAAAATTCAGTGAAAAAATACGAGGGTCGGCAATACTTGTGATAGAATTCAACGGAAAATTAAACGACAACCTCCTCGGTTTTTACAGAAGCAAATATATCCAGAATAAATCTGAAAAATATCTTGCAACCACCCAATTCGAAGCTCCGTATGCTAGGCGAGCTTTTCCTTGTTTTGACGAGCCACAGTATAAAGCGACTTTTGATGTCACACTTTTAATCGACAAAAATTTGCGAGCCATATCCAACATGCCAATAAAAGAGGATACCAAACAAGGTGGCAAGAGAATAGTCAAATTTTATCGCTCACCTAAGATGTCGACATACCTTCTTTATCTCGGTGTCGGTGAGTTTGATTTCTTAGAGGAAAAAACAGGAAAGACTCTGATAAGAGTAGCCACAGTTCCTGGCAAAAAACAACAATGCAAGTTTGCACTGGATTTGACGAAAAAGTTCTTGAAATATTTCGAGGAGTATTCCAACGTTCCTTACCCGTTGCCGAAACTTGATATGATAGCCCTGCCTGATTTCGCCGCAGGGGCTATGGAAAACTGGGGTGCAATTACATTCCGCGAGATATACCTTCTATTCGACCCTAAGACGACCTCGACCGCTGTCAAGAAAAGAATAGCGATGATAATCGCTCATGAATTATGGCACCAGTGGTCAGGCAATCTGGTGACGATGAGATGGTGGAATGATTTGTGGCTGAATGAAAGCTTCGCGACTTTCATGGCGTACAAAGCCGTTGATCATCTTTTCCCTGAATGGAAAATGTGGGAAGACTTCATCGGTGAAGAAACAGAAAGCGCTTTCACTGATGATTCAATCAGATCAACCCATCCGATAGAAGTTGATGTCAAGAATCCAAATGAAATAGAGGAGATATTCGATGCCATCAGCTACTCCAAAGGCGGCAGCATTCTCAGAATGATAGAGGGTTATCTCGGCGAGGAAATATTCAGAAGAGGTGTAAGCGACTATCTCTCAAAATACAAATATGGCAATGCCACTTCAGCTGACTTGTGGAATTCTCTAGCCAAAGCATCAAAAAAGCCTGTAAATAAAATCACCGAAAAATGGATAAGACAAGCCGGATATCCGCTTGTTGAATCAAGCTTGGAAGATGGAAATTTTGTGCTGCGACAAAAGAGATTCGTTTTCAATCACAGGGACAGCACTCTATGGCCCATACCACTCGTAATTAAAACCGATAATCAGGTTCTAGTCGAAATGCTGGACAATCAAAAGAAGGCAATTCCGCTTGAAAACATTCCCGAATGGTTTAAAATAAACTACGGGCAAACTGGCTTTTACAGGGCGAGTTATCCAAACGGGAGTCTTTCGAAATTGAAATTTCTGATTTCAAGCCAAGATTTGGACGCATTAGACAGATGGGGGATTCAGAACGATTTGTTTGAGCTTTCTAGAAACGGTGAAATTACGATAGACAGGTATCTTGACTTTAGCCGTTCTTATTTCAATGAAGACAATTACCTTGTTCTCAGCGATATTTACCAGAATATGCGTGCTATTTATTTTGTATTTTCACAAGAACCTTTTTGGAGTTCTATCTGGCTCAAATTCAGAAACTACCATGCAGAAACTTTCAAAGGAATTCTTGACAGATTAGGATGGGATCCCAGAAAGGACGAAAGCCAGAAGGATTCATTGCTGCGTGAGTTAGCTATAAGGTACTGCGGCTTTGCTGAAGATCCCGAAGTTCTGAACAAAGCAAACGAAAAATTCGAGGGATATTTGAAAAAACAAGAGTTGCACCCCGATATACGCTCCCCTGTGTTTTCTATAATGGCCGCGAATGGTGGTGAAAATGTTTACAATAATCTTTTGGAACTGTATTCTAAGACACAGAGTCCTGATGAAAGGAGAATGCTTTTGATAGCTTTGGGTCAGTTTAAAGACGTCAAGCTATTAACCAGGGTTCTGGATTTTTCTCTTAGTAAAAAAGTCAGGATGCAAGATTCGATAATCATAATCCCATCAGTCGCATCAAATCCGAATTCACGGTCTATATTGTTGCCATGGGTAAAGAAAAACTGGAAAAGACTAGAAGAATATCAGAAGAGTGGAAAACTGTTTATCAGGCTAATAGAAGCTATTATCGGTTCCTGCATTAGCAGAGATGAAAAGGAAGAGTTGAAGAAATTCTTCTCAAAGCATCCTGTAAAATACAAGATGACATTGGATAGGGCGTTTGAAAGAGTGGAGAGAAACATTGGCTGGCTGGAAAAAAATAGAGAAGTTTTATCTGGCTATTTCAGCTGATTTAAAATAAAAACTTCAGCAAAATTTCAAAAACTGCAATTCCTACAACAAGCCAAATCACATGCTTAGGTTTTAGTTTGACGACTTCCTTCTCTTCATCAGGGTAACGAATAAGTCCACCTACACCTGAAGGCATGTATATTCTATCTTTCTTAGAAGACATAGTTAAGAATTGTCCTGCATATTCTTAAATCTTTCAATGAAAGAATTATTTATCCTTTTAATTTAAATAATGTCGTGTGAGCGATTGGAGATATCACGGAGATTTTTCTTCTAATAATGGGATACCTACCGTCATTCTCGATCAAAATATTTCTATTCCACGGTTTGCAGAAACATTACGTGAAAAGGGATTTAGAGTTGCAAGAGCCCTGAATCATAATCCGATAGAAGACGTAGATATAATTGCAGAAGCAGGAAAATATCCTCATTCTGTCATATTAACTATGGATGGTGGATTCGAATCCTGCCCAATAGCTCTGATAGTACCACCACGCGGAAAACTCAAACGAAATTATGAACCGTTGGTTGAGGATTTAAAATACATATTTGGGATTGTTGATGATACCCCCTCCAACTATCGTCACACTAATGGTAATTCTAGAACCCAAAGGGAAAATGCTTATCGGGATAGAGTACACAGTCTCAGAGAGAGTCTTCCATAGAAAATAAAAAGTGGCGTGCTGCCCATAGCCCCTCTTCTGTTTAGGTAGCATTTATCTAAGCGCGAACGCTTGCACCCAAGGTTATACCAGACCGTTTCATTCCATTACCAGCAAGTCATTTCATCATTCTTATCGCTGGCAACAGATTCGTTTCTGATTCTGGTTCCAACTTCTCAGCTGGCTGATTCCACAGCACCTTGACGGGTGGAGGGAACTTCCTCACTTCTCCTTTGACAGAGAAGCGAAACTACCTGTTCAGCTCGCCTATATATTGTAGTAAAGAAATCCTTATATACCTTCCATCGACTAATAAAAATATGAAAGTTCTGGTTGGATTACTCTCAGCCTTATTGATTCTTAGTGCAGTGGGTTTGGTATTTGCACAACCTAATTTACTTCCTGCAACAAATACCAAGTCAAAAGTAGGGACCACAGTAACGATACCGCCTAATGCGGTGCAGGTAGCTGATAACGTGTTCAGTTTAGGAACTGCTAGAGATGTAGACGGTAGAGAAGTGCAGGGATTCATGTTTATTCACAAACAGGAAAATGCTAAACCACCGGGAACTCCAGGTGGAGGTAAGGGTGGAACGACATGTTACGCATTTCTAGCGAAAGGAGCTAAATGGAAAGTTCTCGAGCCTTGGGTCATCAATCCGGCAAATTCAAGGGGATTAGACGAAGGTTTCATCTTCAACAATGAAGCAGCAAACATCCAAAAATGGGAAGATGCTTCATCATACGATATACTTGGTGCTGGTAGCACAACAAATTCAACCCTAGTTGCTGACACATCGAGTACAGACGGACAAAATGAAGTATATTTTGGTGATGTAGATAGTCCAGGTGCAATCGCAGTTACGATAGTGTGGGGGATATTTTATGGTCCTCCAGGTCAACGCGAACTAGTGGAATGGGATCAGGTGTATGACCAAGTGGATTTTGATTGGAGCAGCACAGGAGAAGCAGACAAGATGGACTTTGAGAACATCGCGACACATGAACTCGGCCATACGGTTGGAATGGGGCATCCTGATGACAGCTGCACAGAAGAGACGATGTACAGATATGCATCATACGGAGAAACTAAAAAACAGGATCTTAATTCAGGTGACATAGCAGGCATACAGGCTTTGTACTAGGGTTCTACTTTTATTTCTCTAAAATCAAATTATGTCTATGGATATTCTCGAAGCCTTGCTCAAAAGCTTAAGCAAAAACAAGAAATGGATCATTGTAGGCGCCATAATTTATCTTATTCCTGTAATTTACAGGCTAACAACTGAAAACTCCTTTGTTCCCTTCTTGGACAATACACTATTTCTTTACCAGCGCAGTTCTCAGATTATTCCTGTCAATCTAGAAACTCTCGGGGCGCTTTTCTTGATACCGAGTGCAATCGGAGCTATTATCGGCGTGAGCTTTCTTGAAAATCTTTTTAGCAGGAGATTTTCAGGTCTAGAGAAATATGTGGGGAGAGTTTTTGGTTCTTTGTTTTTTGCAGTCGGTTGGACAGCCATGCAGTTTTCAGGTTTCGTATTCTTCAACCCTGTAGGACCATGGGGTAATCTTTTATGGTCAGGTCCCGATGTCTATGCCAGAAATTTGTTGGTCGCACTCACCGTCGGTCCACTAGTGCCATACGCCATCGAATTTATTTACAAAATTAAAAAATAAGTAGATTCGAGGAGAATCGAACTCCTGTCTGTACCAAATTGAGTATACCTCGTCAAGGTACTGTCCTGCCACTAGAATATAAATTATTTAATATAAAGAAACCAAATATGATCAAGTGGTAATTTTGAATGGAATAGTCCCAGCCTTAAGCATTCTACTAATTCTAGGTGGAGTGATTGGTGCAGGCGGTCTGGCAGTAGCTACCGATAAAATATCAGGGAAAAATATTGGTCCAGAAAGTCCTATTTATGGGATTGAACGTGCGGGCGAAGCGATTCAAAAAGCATTCGGGATGATTTCTGATGATGAATTGCGGAATGAAAGATCTCAAGAAGCAGCACGTCTTGACGAGTTGGCATCACAAAAACCTGGTAAAGCTGACACATATAAAAAACAAGCCGATGATTTAAGGCAGAAAATTATTTCACCTATTTCAGGTAAACCATAAATAAGTGGGTTCGAGGAGAATCGAACTCCTGTTCGGTCCACGTCAAAGACCAGTCCTAGAGTGAAAGTTCCTTACCACTAGACTACGAACCCCTTAACATTAATTAAACACTAAAGCTAATAATTTTTGTGCATAAAGCAATCTCTACTGTCATCGCATCAATTCTAATTTTAATGATTGTTGTTGCGCTAGGCGGAACAACTTACCTGTACGTATCAGGTGTTTTCACAGGCAAAACTGCAGCAACATTTGAAGTAATTGATTCTGTAAACAATACACTAATAATAAGAAACTCTGGAACCAATCCGATAACATCTTTTTCTTCTATTACATTAGACGGTAATGCTGTAAACATAGCTGTTGTGCCGAATATTCAAGGAGTGGTTGGATATTGGAGCTTTAACGAAGGCAGTGGAAGTACTACTGATGATAATTCTGGAAATAAAAATGTAGGAACTCTAGGACCATCATGTCCTAATTGTCCTGCATGGCAAGATGGTAAATTTAGTAAAGCATTGAGTTTTGATGGCGTGGATGATTATGTGGATGCTGGGAATGATGTGAGTTTAAGGCCTTCAGATGCGCTTACAGTAACAGCTTGGATTAAAAACCGAGGCGGAGCAACCACTACTGAGATTATTAACTACCGCAAAGACAATGTTCCTGATTACACGCTCTATTATATTTACCGTAGCTTTGTGTTGGTAAATGTTAATGATGGAACTACCCATGGGGCTGGAGTAGCCTCTGTTTATAATGGTGGTGATTTGCCCAATGAGTGGAAGCATGTCGCCTTAGTTTTCTCAAGAGCTGACCGAACACTGAAGTCCTATATAGATGGGGTTTTACAAAGTAGCGTTGGGTCAACGGGAGGCGACTACCCACTGCATGTCAATGCCCCAAATCTTGACAAACTATATTTTGGCTCAGCGAAACCAGGGCTTCGCCCTGCCGATGTTCTCATCGACGAAGTGAGCATCTACAATAGAGCTTTATCAGGTGGTGAAATAAGTGCATTGTATTCAGGATTGGTGACACCAGGGCAATTGGCAACAATAAAACCCTTAGCTTCTTTATCGAAAGGCACACATACTTTACGATTATGCACATCAAGCATGTGCAATACGGCGATTCTGACAATCATCTAATTTCATATTATTTAAAAATTTATTTCAATACCCTGAAATGTACCAATATGTTAGCTAAAAGCAATGCGGGGACAAACAAATCTATTGGCACAAATCGTTGAACTGCAAATATACCAATAGCCAGCAGAATCCCTTCTGTTATCATCCCCGTTTTAGTAATAGCGCTTGTCCTCGGTTCTACAACCATCACCAACGCAAAAAATAACAGCGGGTAACTGAGTAGACTCGGAGAAAACGTGCCAGTGGCGAAATAGCCAATTCCGGATACTAAACCAACATAGACCATATAAAATGTCAAAGCCAGCGGCAGTCTTCCAATCAAATAGTCTGAAAACAGAAAGAGGAAGACCGCAGGTGTTGCCGCGGCCCACCACGCTGGCGGAGTGCCGAATGCTAACCATGCGAACAACAGCCCAAATGCGGCAGGATTGAATATGTGTCTTCTATCGCGCCTGATTATATACTTCTGCAGGATTGCTACCATACCAACAATAATCTGCGCATAAAGTGGCAAAGGAGACAATACCATCGCCAAAATAAATCCTGTTATTGTTGCGCTAGGCGAGTACCCCCATTTTCCCAATTTGATTCCTTTCAAAATAATTTCAGTAGTTTGAGTGACAAAAGGCAGTATTATCAATGGTATGATGAATGTGGAAGAGAAACCGATAAAAGTTAACCCAGCTACGGCAGTCGCTATCAGAGCGAATATAGTATAGTAGTAAACGTTGACCTTTCTGATGTCTAGCATTAATCAAACTTTGTACAAGTATGAATAAAAATGCCCAGTTCTTATTTTCCTAATTATTTTCCAACCAATTAAAGGATGGCTTGCGGAAATTATTCGCGTGCCTTTGTTCAATTCTTTTTGGAATTTCGGTCCCAGTTTTTGCGTTAGTTTGTGTGAAAGGTATATCAGGATTACATCGGCATCTCTTATTTTCTTCTTGAAGATATCGTCATGGACGATGTCTATTCTATCCTGCAATCTGTTTTTACTAATTGTCAAGCGAGACAACCAAACCAACAATCGATTTTTTTCTATGCCGATAGCTTTAGCATTGAACTCTTTTGCAGCGATAATCAAAGCTCTGCCGTCGCCAGAACCTAAATCATAAACAATATCGTTTTCCTTCACGCTAGATAATTTCAACATTTTTCTTATAGTTTCTTTCGGCAAG
Source organism: Candidatus Aenigmatarchaeota archaeon (assembly GCA_016177025.1). Classification (GTDB taxonomy): domain Archaea; phylum Aenigmatarchaeota; class Aenigmatarchaeia; order CG10238-14; family SCSR01; genus JACOWB01. Next base: position 5,038 of record JACOWB010000009.1, on the reverse strand, counting down.
GGAATCGGCAAAGCCTCATCGCGAATCAGTTCAAACCATAACCAAAGAAGTACAGGTACAGGAATTAATGAGAACCAATACCATTCCATGATTCTATTTTATTTTAAGATATAATCTATCATAGATTCTAAATGAAGTTCTATGGCGTCACGTAGATTTTTTCTAGCTTCATAAGGTGTTCTACCTTGTGTAGTTACGCCTAATTCCGGAACTCTTGCAATGTAGTATTTTTCTCCTTCCCAGATTTTTATTGCAAGTTTCATAATCGAATTATGTATCTTTTACATTTAAAAGCGCTGGAGGCGAGATTTGAACTCGCAAGCAGCAAGCTGCGCGAGGTTAGCAACCTTACACATCCTTTCGGATTTCGTGCCATACCTGGTTAGGCGACTCCAGCATACATAGATGATAACAGTTGATATTAAAATAAATTAACTTTTGGTTGTAATGTCCCACATGGGATATATGTAAGACGTCTTACATTTAGAAAACGTGACTGCAAAGCCAGATAATAACTTGATCCCATCGCATCACCACAGATATTTAAATTAATCTCCACATATAATAGAATATGCCAATATTAGTAAAGGATATTTCTGACATGTTCGCCAAGGACGTCTTCACTAACAGGGGGTTCTACTGCGGCAAGGTAAGCGACATGGAATTCGACTTGTCACGCTATAAGGTTAGGTCACTGGTTGTCGAAGCAGCGCGAGGCTCCCTTTTGGGCAAGATGGTAGCTGGCAAGAAGGGCGTTGTAGTTCCTTATAACATGGTTCAGTCTGTCGGCGATGTTGTCATCATAAAGCACATAAGCGAGGCGGCCTTTCCTGAAGAAGCTCCAGAAGAGTCTGTAGAGCAGCCAGAAGCTCCATCCCCGCCAAGATTGTCAAGAATGCGATAAATTTTCTCTAACTTCTAAGTTAACTTGATATACAGTAACTGGCGATTTTGCACATCCTTATAACGCCTGGCATGTACATTGCCGGTTTTCAAAAATGCGGTTTTTAAGATGCAAGATAATATTTTTAGGCTAGTGCTGCCAGAAATCCTATAAAACTCTAAGAAAAAAGCTAACAAAAATTAAAAAATAAGGAAAACCCACTACTCGTCAGAGTCGTAGTCTTCCATTTCTACTTCTTCAAGCGGATCCCATATGTCTTCGTCCATTCTTTTTCTCCTCCCTTTCTTTTTAAGATGAAATTAAAGAAGGTAAGATTGAAGGCAGTGCCTTCATCTTATGACATCAATGCCTAGTGTCTGACTGATTTCCCTGACTATTGGCGCTTCTCTTGAGACTGGCCCAAGGATATACGGCGATCGTACTCCTGTGATGATGGCGATTACCTGAACCTTGCCTTCGAATTCCGGCAGAACTCTTGCCCCCCAGAATACTTGTGCTTGTGGATCTAGGTGTTGTGCCACCGCTTCGCCTATTAGGTTAACTTCATCCAGTCTTAGGTCTGGACCTCCTGTAATGTGCACCAAAGCTCCTGATGCTCCTGTGTAGTCAACTTCCAGCAGAGGATTCATTAACGCTTTTGTTATCGAGTCTTCTGCCCTGTTGCTCGAGTTGCTCTCACCTACCCCTATCGATGCCACGCCACCTGAATGCATGACTGACCTGACGTCAGCGTAATCCAAGTTGACGAGACTCGGCAGTGTGATAGTCTCTGTGATTCCCTTTACCATGCTTGCTATGAGCTCGTCTGCAACTGCAAATGCATTTTGGATTGCCATGTTGCCTGCAAACTTGAGAAGCTTGTCGTTCTCGATTACAATCGCAGTGTCGCATACCTGTCTCAAAGATGCTAGACCTTCTTCAGCCTTGCTGATTCTAGCTCCTTCGAGCTTGAAAGGCATTGTAACTACAGCGATCACAATTGCTCCCATCGACTTTGCTACTTCGCATGCTATCGGGACACTTCCTGTTCCAGTTCCTTTTCCTAGGCCTGCGATTGCAAATACTAGGTCAGAACCGTCGAGAGCTTCCTTGATTTCGTTCCTTGACTCTTCTGCAGCCTTCTTTCCTACTTCTGGAATTCCTCCAGCTCCTAGTCCTCTTGTCAATTCTCTTCCGATGAGAATCTTCTTATCAGCCTTGCCTACTGCCAGATGCTTGGCATCTGTGTTGCATGAAACAGTTTGCGCACCTTCGACTCCCATTTCTGTTAATCGTGTTACAGCATTCTGTCCAGCGCCTCCGCAACCAATGACGGTCACCTTGGCTTTCTTCACTGAGAAACCAAACTCCTGTTCAGCAAGCTTGTAGTAGTCAACGTTGCTGAATGTTGCACCAGATGTGGACTCTAGCCTGAATCTGCTTTGCAACGAATCGTCAGTACTAGCCGACTTTCCTAACGCGTTTCTAACAATCGATTCCATTTTATTCCTCCTATCTTTTGTGAAATATATTTCACTTCATCGAAAACCCTTTATAAGTGGTTTCCAATTTACTTTTTACGAGAATGAGATTTCGATAATAAAGTGTGGCTTTACGAGAGTTACACGAGATTTACTTTACGAGAGTAAATCAAGTCGAACGAGATTAAACGAGTAAAACTTTATTCCATTCTTACTTATAAATAGTTTAGTTAATTTCATCCTATATGTTGCAGTGTATAGTTTAATTAAAATTTTTCATTTTTAGAATTGTGCTCGTGGAACTTTTCAAATACAACTGCTTGTGTGGTAATTTTCAGTTTTTGTTTGCAGCTCTCAGGATATTTTCCACAATTTTTTCTCTTAAGCCTTTGTCAGTCATTCGCGGGACAATGTAATCTTCATTTAATTTGTCCTTTGGAATGAAATCAGCAATAGCATAAGCGGCCGCCAACTTCATCTCGTCGGTTACTTTTTCCAGCCTTGCATCAAAAACTGCTCTGAAAATCGCAGGAAAGGCGAGACTGTTGTTTACTTGGTTGGGAAAATCGCTTCTTCCTGTCGCAACAATCTTCGCCCCACACTCCTTCGCATCGTTCGGAAGAATTTCTGGTTCCGGGTTGCCAAGTGCGAACACAATAGGATTCTTTGACATCATCCTTATCATATCTACTGTAATGGAATTAGGTTTTCCATTCAATGCAATCAGCACATCAGCCCCTTTCAACGCTTCTGTAACATCGCCTTGCAAATTCTCGGGGTTGGTGGTGTTTGCCAGCTCTTCTTTGTATGGGTTCATGTTTTCAGTTCTTCCACTGAAAATCACGCCTTTCGAATCCGTAACAATAATGTTCTTCGCTCCAGCTTTCAACAAAATTTTTGTCACACCAGTGCCAGCTGAACCAGCACCGGCAATAACGATTTTTACAGTTTCCAATTTTTTATCTACAAGTATTAACGCATTCGATAACGCGGCAAGTGTAACCACACCTGTACCATGTTGATCATCATGAAAGACAGGTATATCCAGCTCTTTCTCCAGCCTGTCAACTATCTCAAAGCATCTTGGGGAGTCAATGTCTTCAATGTTTATCCCACCAAAAGTCGGAGCGATCTTCTTCACTATGTTTATTATCTCATCAGTGTCTTGCGTAGCCAGACAGATTGGTATGGCGTCTACGTCACCGAATAGCTTGAATAATAGTGCCTTACCCTCCATCACAGGCAATGCCGCCTCCGGTCCTATGTCGCCAAGACCCAATACTCTGGAGCCGTCGGTTACAATAGCAACCGTATTCCATTTCGATGTATAGTCATATGCCAAGTTTTTATTCTTGAAAATTTCCATCGATGCCGCAGCAACTCCTGGGGTGTAGAGAAGCGTCAGGTCCTCCAGCGACTTGATAGGATATTTGCTTTTAATTTCTATCTTGCCTCTGAGCTCTTTGTGCAGTTTTAAGGCTGCTTCCTTGATGTCCATGATTATTTAATCGTTTGTCGGTGAAGGTCTTAAACTTTTATCGAGTGCGGACCGCCTCATAGCGTTGTCTTCCTTTCTCTGTTACCATTCTGACAAGTTCTCTCCCTTTTCTTCCAGAATTCTTCAAATATCCGTCATACGCCATACTTTTCAGAAGAGTGCCGTACTGTTCTACTCTCTCAAACTCTGGAACCAGTCCCATTCTTCTTAATTGGCTTGGTGTTACCGTTTTCCTGTCCTCAATTAACAACCTCAGAACAAGATACGTATGTGTATCCCCCTGTTCTCGCGGGTTTTCACGAGCTTCTTGCAAAGGAAGTTGACTGCTTCCTTCTCTGGCAATAACTTTAGCTACTTCCTGTTGGATGTGTGCTTACACAACACCGATTATTCTTCCAGTGGCATAATCTAAAAATGTCTCCGTATCGGTGTTGCCGTTTTGTAATCTGTCTAGAATTTCTTCATTGCGTCCGGTATAGACTCTTATAGTCTCTCTCACCCTTCTGTGCAGATTACCCAGCCATCTAGGCAACACATATCCATCATCTGCTCTTTGGGCAGCTAAAGCTTGATCGACACCGATTTCGACATCGTCTAGGTGACCAATTATATGTGGCAATTTGTCTTCTATAAAGACAGACTGCCCGACTTCCTATGAAAGCGTGAGAAGTTTTTTTATTTCCATTTCCAGCTGTTTCATAGATTCTTCCATGTGGTAGATAAATAGCTAAAACTATTTAACTCTAATTCAATCCGATGATTCGGCCATAGCCAAATGAAAACCAATGTTTTTATCTCTTGCCTCCAACAACTCCTTTCATGGAAGAGCCTGTAACCATCATAGACAGGGATGTATTGAAGGTTCTGTCAGTCGACACTAGACTTGACATACTCAAAATGTTATCAGAGGGCGGAAGGAATCCTTCATTCATAAGCCAGAAATTAAACAAGAGCGAGGCCACGATAGTCGAACATTTGAATGTTTTAATGAAAGCTGGATTGGTAAAGAGAATAGAACAGCCGGGAAAAAAATGGATTTTCTACACTTTAACAGATAAAGGTCATGGAATTATTGCAAGCAAATCGAAGAGATTGATCATAATTCTAGTTTCCTCATTGGTTTCATTTGCAGGGGGAATATGGAGTTTATTCCTGTATCAAACATCACAGCTAACT
>JACOWB010000022.1 GCA_016177025.1 Candidatus Aenigmatarchaeota archaeon | reverse complement strand
TTAGAAAAGCCAGATCTATTTTCTCAAGAGCAAATGGGTGATATGGTAGAAAAATTAAATCCTTTTCTGGGACAAGGCGGACTAAGACCAGTTCAAAGAGTAATTGGGTATGTCAGTGGCGTGATGTCTAGAGGAGGGTTAGCCGACACTACAGGTGTTTACATGGGTATTCATAGAAGAGGCAGGGAAGTACATCTTGGTAAATTATCCGTTCAATTACCGGGTTCAGATGTTCAATACCAACCAGAGAGATTAGTACCTGGTAAAAGAGTTCCGATAACAGAAGATGAAATGAGAGCACGTGGTTACTGATTGCGTTGCTATACTAGCTTTAAAAACCTAACCTTCTATATCCAATTATCAGTTCGTTCAATAAATCACAAGGAGGTATAAACAATGGCTGAACAAGCACAAGAAAAACTACCGGAGAACGTGGTATTCGTGGGTATGAAACCTCCGATGGCATACGTTTTAGGTGTAGTAACTCAACTGTCAAACGGACAAAAGCAAGTCTTCCTAAAAGCTCGTGGACGCTCTATTTCAAAAGCCGTGGATGTTGCCGAGATTGTAAGAAGAAAATTCGTCCAGGACATTAGAGTTTCTAGCATAGACATTGGAACAGAGGAAAGATCTCTAGAAAACGGGCAGAAAATCAATGTTTCAACAATAAGCATTGCAATAGGCAAGTAGCCTTTCCTCTTCTTTTTCTTTCTTTCGATATTTTTATACCGTCGGAAATGCAAATTCTATTATGCGGAAAGCAGTAGCTGTGCCTTATATTATTGCGTTAGTTCTGGGTGTGGGTGTTATTGCTCTATTAGGTATTTGGTTTGTAATGACTGGTGGAAAATTCACTAAGCAATCGACTGAAACAGAATGCAAGAATGCAATTTCAATTTTTTGCAGTAAACTTATTAGTGGAATACCATCTCCTATTCTTGTTGATGGTGGAGCATGTGGGCGGGTCGCTATAACTCCACCTAGTACGTTGAATGATTGTAAACTTCAAGGTTATGTAAGTTAAAGAAAAATACTAATCATGATAAAGAACAGTGCAAAAACACAACTAATTAAAAATTTAGAATTTTCCGGTTACATTAAGTCACCAAAAATCAAAAAAGCTATGCTGAAAGTTCCCCGCGAATTATTCGTCCCTGAAAAATGTTATGACGAAGCTTATTCGGATACACCATTACCAATCCCTGGTGATCAAACCATTTCTGCACCACATATGCATACAATCACACTATCAGAACTGAAATTAAAAGAAGGAGATAAAGTTCTGGAAGTCGGGTCTGGTTCCGGAATACTTTTGGCTTATATAAGAGAAATTGTTGGTGCTACAGGAAAAGTTGTCGGAATAGAAATCAACAAAGAGACATACAAATTCGCTAAAGAAAATTTAAAGAGAGCCAGTTGCAGGGACGTTATCTTGATTCATGGCGATGGTTCTTCAGGATATTCAAAATATGCTCCTTACGATAAGGTTGTAGTTAGTGCAGCAAGTCCTGATATACCTAAACCTATAATTGAACAATTAAGACCAGGCGGTATCCTATTGATAGTCATCGGTTCTTCTTACGGTGATCAGAATCTGATAAAGGTCAGAAAAACTAAATCCGGAAGAATAATTGAAAATCAATTGATGCCTGTGGTTTTCGTTCCATTAAAAGGCAAATACGGTTATAAGTAAAAAAGTCAAACTAATGTTATGCAACTGCTTCCAGTCAGTTTTATACAATTTCTCCTGAGATTATTACCCTTCACTCCTTCCATCGGCGGGATGATAGTCAACATTATCATAGTTATAATTTCAATATTCGTCGCATTCCAACTGAATCTGTGCTCATATCTTCCTTCAGGCATACCATTCGAAAATTTATTATGCAACCGACTTTTACAAGGAATCTTGATATATGCTATACTCAAAATGATTTTCGGAAGAAGGTGAATGGGGTCTAAGGGATTTGAACCCTTGTTAGCCGGTTTCTTCTATCATCATTTGTCAAATCTCCATGAAGTCTGGAGCCGGCCGTTCTACCAGGTTAAACTAAAACCCCTCTTCTTAAAAATAAAAATCAACTTACTTAAGCTTTAACCTATGTGTGACTGCTGCAACAACTAGGCTGATAACCATTATAGAAAGCAGATAAACTGCGGCCAAATCCCGGAAGAACTGGTCTGGATACAGAGTCTTTAGTAAACTATCCGCGGGAAAAATGAAATTCCTAACAAAAAATATTTTGTGGAATGATAGGAAGGCAACATTGAAATTCAACAGTATCAGGACTGAAAGAATCAATGTCATTAGAAATACCGCCAGTGAAGTTTTTCTAGCGGCATCCAACAAAAATTTCTTCTGAGACCTGGAAAGATACGAAACCCCGGAAACCAGACTTACAAACGAAAATACAACCAGAATATTAACGATTGTTATCACTTGCTTCACGTCTTCCATATGGCTGAATTCCCTTTCGTTCAGGAATCCAAGACCCAAGCCAGTTCTGAAAAATTCTATCACAAGGTCGTTGTAACTCTTGACATCCTCAGAAACAAGAACGCCGCTTCTTTTCTGGAACAAATCCCATATCTCTGAATTAAACGACAGGATGGGGATGCTCCAGAGAAAAAGAGACAGAATCAATGAAATGACAAAAATGCCTTTCACTATCATCAGAAAAATTACAGCTTTTGAAAATGCAGACCTCATCAGATGTATTTTGTGAATCGTTTTATATAGGCAAAGCTTTGCTTACCAGGTATGCAATTATGAGAACAACTATGATATGGGGTCCGATAAGGCAAAAGAAAGCAACTTTATACAAGCACGGCAGTTGCAGAGGGAGAATGTTGACAATATAACCAGCTCCGAATAGTCCGACTATTAAACCTATTAGGCCGCCAATAAACCCCATAATATTATTTACTAATTAAAAAATAAAGCCACAAGTGGGATTTGAACCCACGACCTACTGCTTACAGGGCAATTAAGCTCCAATTTGCTCTACCGACTGAGCTATTGTGGCGTAAAATGCACTATAAAATTCTTTCTTTAATAATTTAACTACATCACTAAAACAGTAAGCTTTATATATAACAAAACTAATTTATATATATTGATTCATATGAAACTAGATACGGTTGAAATAGCAAAAGAAGCATTCAAAGACAAGGACAAATTAATCATAGACGAATTACCAGAAGATAAAGTTAAAATTTGGTACAAAAACAAAAGAATGTACAGAAAAATTGGCGGAACAGATCCACGGCCTTTTATTTTACCAATGTCAATAAACTTGGATGAAGAGTTTGCCGAGGCAGTAGGATTGTACCTTGGTGATGGAAAGACTACTGAAAATGATGCACAACATTTAGAATTCTCTAACAAAGATCCAGATATAATAATTTTTATGTTGGATTTTTTTATCTACAGGTTCTTGGTAAGTTTGGATCGTATGACAATTTCAATAAAATATAGACATGGAAGTGAAATAAAAATATTAGAAAAATGGTCGTCAGTGTTAAAAATTCCAGAAGACAAATTCAAAATTTCTTACCAATCAAGAAATAGACATGACACAGTGTCAATTCAGATTAATAGCGCCATACTCAGAAAGATGTTCATAAAAATCATTAGTGAATCCTTGCAAATAATCAAGTCTGATAAACTTCTAAGAAGAGGCTTTCTTAGAGGATATTTTGCGGCAGAAGGTAATATCGGTTTCAAAGGAAAAGACAATTATTTGGAATATATAGGATTTTCTTATAACGCATCGAAAGAGACATATCTGAGAGAATTTTGCATTAGTTGCTTGAATTTAGAAGGTATTGAAGCTAGATACAAAGAAGATGAGAACGAAGGTCTGATTTACATTAACAAATGGAAAAATTATTACAAATTATGGTTAATAAAAATGTTTGATAGATGTGAAAGAAAGAAGATTGCATTTCAAAAAATCTTATTTACTAGAGAGATTTATTGCGATTTGAATGATGGATTTAGAATTAAATTGTTAACATCCGGTCTGACACAAGATAAAGTAGCAAAAATGATCGACTCTTGGCAATCCAATATTTGCCGAACTATAGAAGGTAAACACTTATTGAGATTATATCAGATAAAAACACTTTCAGAATATCATAAAATTTCCAATGAAGAGATGTTTAATAACATTATCAAAATAAGAATTGGGAATATGAGATCCTTTATATACGACAAAACTTTATTGGTTACAAATTCAATCTAACCAAACATTTCTCTTGATTTTCTCTGGGATATAAACATCTGAAATAAAGCTTATGCCATGCGAGGTTAGTGCCGCAAGTTCTGCTTTGCCTTTTATCTCATTCTTCATCATGTTTATTTGTCTTTGCCACTCTTTATTATTTTTGAACCAATCGTAGTTTTTAACTTGTTCCAGCCTCTTCAGGTCTACTTCCTCGAATTTTATAAGATGTTTCTTCAAGTCGTACTTTATAATATCATCCGCTGTTAATCCGAGAAATCTGGCATTTGGTATAGCTAATTTTCCTGATATGTGTGCCAATGATATCGAACCGTATTTTATAACAGAGTAAATGTACCACCCGTAGGCATCAAAGTCGGTTAAGATATAGACAGGAAGTTTGTATTCTATAGACAACCTCTGTAGCAATCTTCTTATTCCTCTGGTTGCCTGACCTTGAGAAGAAATGACTATACAATTTAATTTGTCCCACACACGATCTTCGTGCAATCTTTCCCATTCAGCCGCCTTCTCGAGATAAACAATAAATTTCGCATCAACCTTTTTGAATATTATATCTTCCACGTTGCTCGGAATACTCCAGCCTCCTGAACCAAGCTTACTCCAATCAATCACATCACCTTTATCCTGTATCACAACTTTCCCAGCGACAGAACCAAGTTTGTTTGCGTTTATATGCAACAATTCTCTGGACGCATCAGTTATCAGTTCCAAATCTTCTATTGCCTCATTTGATTCTCCCTGCTCGTCAACAAGATTGATGTTCGAATCGGGCAATGTCCTTTTCATTCTGTAGAATGCCTCTCTCAAGCTGAGATGCTTTCCCATCTCATTCAACTCTTTAGCGAGCGCAGCCGCTTCTATTGTCTGAACGAACTTTCTCACATGACCTACGTTGAAGAAATACCTCTTGGCAACTCCTGTGCCCATCATTATCATCCTCCGCGTTGTGTCATACTTGACATTCGACAGTGTTCGGATAGGTACATCTAGAGAAGGATTCTCACCTTTATCGATTTCACCAACTACTTTACTTCCCAGTTTTTTCAGATTCTTTATCGTTTCCTGTCGTTTTTCCATCTTCCTCACTTTTAACTCCAGATTTCTTCACAATCTTTTCCAATTCTGCAATCAGCTTCTCTTTCTTGTCATCAGTTAACTTTTCAAGAGATTCCGCAAGTTCTGGTATATATTTCTCAAACAGTTCTTTTCTTAATTGTCTCTCGTGCATTTTGTGTTTTTGCCTGACATAAATCGCTAACTGTCTCCCTGCTTCTTGCAGCGCAAGCTTCATCTCCTTCATTATTTCAGGATAATTTGCAATCGCCTGTTTGCCTTCCGACGTATAAGGAACCCAGACCGAAGCAAAGTGAATCAGTATTGCAAGCTGACCTTGCGGTAGTTGCCCAGATGATTGCGAAAAGGCGTATCTCCTCCAATCGGTTTCGACTACAGATTCTGTGGTGACACAGTCACTTGTGTGATATAGCAGAGGCATCTTGTTTGCGAATCTGAATAATTGCGCGGATCCTTCTGCTGTCAACTCGCCGCCGAATGCAAGGGCGCATTCTATCTGAAATGGATTACCTCGATATACGCTCGGCGGTCTGGTTACGGCAACAACGAATTCTGCTCTGGTTTCCTTTCTCAAACCTTCTTCCAGAAGTTTTTCGCCCAATGGCGATAAACAATCTGTCGGGGGGCCAATTAACTTTACCATTTGCATAGACTTGTGCAGTCTTTCAGTTTCTTCATGTGATACGTCATATGGTTTCTTGTTAGGCTCCAATTTGGCGAGTTTGCAAATTTGCAATGCTGTCCCTCTTCCAACCCGTGAAAATTCGGATGTCAAAAACCCAAGCAAGTTCTTGGAACTCGTTGTCGAAAGCATCCTTCTCAACAGTCCGATTTCAACTCCATAGGGGTGCGGCTTTATCTCTTTTGGCAATGGCGGCAATTCTTTTACGGCTCTTTCAAACTCCACTCTTCCGTTTGGCCCTTCAAAAACAATTTTTGCATACGGATTGCACATTGCAGTTTGTCTCAGATATTCGAGAACAGATTGCCTTCCCTCTATGTAGCGTCCTTCTGTCTCCACTTCTATTTTCAGACCATGCCATTTGTTGGGGTTTCTTTCCTGCTTATGCGAAACTATTCTGGGCTCATTCTTGTTCACATCAATCGTCACTTCTATTTCATGAATATCTTTCCCAGTACTAGATACAAGTCTTACAGGTTTGCCGGTTGTAAGCTGAGAATACAAAACAGATCCTGACGCGCCAAGGCCTTGCGTTCCCCTGCTCATTTTCAATCTGTGAAATTTCGAGCCGTACAATAATTTTCCAAAAGCCAACGCCAGCTTCTCTTCCACTATTCCAGGTCCGTTGTCTTCCGTTCTCACTCTGAACCTATCAGGCGATATCTCCTTGACTAAAACCTTTACATCTGGTAGAATTCTGGCTTCTTCGCATGCATCGAGTGCATTGTCGACAAACTCTTTGACTATTGTTATCAAAGCTTTCGTAGGATTTTCATAACCAAGCAAGTGCCTGTTCTTCTCGAAAAATTCCGCCACACTTACAGCTCTCAGTTGCTGTGCCAATTCCTCTGCGGTTACAATCCTGTCAGCCATCACACCACTTTGTTCTCCTGCAAAAATCTGTAAACACTATTATGCTTGCTCCCAGATAAAATCATTTCCACAGCATTCATTGCAATCCGGATATTTTGCGGTTTCCCTATTACGGATACAGTCTTCCCGTAAACAGCAATCTTCACACCTGCATATTTTTCTATCATTTTCTTTGTCACTCCGCCTTCTCCAATCACCCTCCCCTTCAATGTCACCTGTCTGCCTATGGATTTTCTTGCGAACTCGCCAATGTTGACCACTTCAAGGAAATACTCCTCATCAAGCAAGTCTAGGCTCTCCTCGAAATCAAACCCCCTGCCGAAAGCTATTATTATGTCCTTACCTCTGATTACCTGCAAAACATCACCGCTTATCACAATATCCCCTTTGATGTCAACATCAACATTAAGGAAATCTTTCAGCTTTTCTCTCCACACGCTTGATTTTCTCAGAAGAGTTAGTCTGTCCTCTGGTATGGAAACATGCTCAATCATAGTTATTATTTAAAAACTGTTCTTAAAGTTTCGCGAGGTTCTTTAGGATATAGTCGACCACAAGAACCAAAATACCAAGAACTATAGCTGCGGAAAGCCCGAATGGCAGGGGCGGTATGACAGTCGATATCAACCCACCGACAAAATTATACAGTATCCCAGCTATCGCGCCATCCAGAAAAGTTCTCAGCAAGTCCTTCAACATAATGATATAATCTGTTTTTTCCCCTTAAAAATCTATAGGCCGTTCTTCACCAAGTTCCTTCTTCTGAGCCAGTTGGCCTGCGTTGGGGTATATCTGAACGCGACATCCGCCCTTTCGTTTGGCTGGGTCGGCCACGGTTCCACCAAAATAAGATCGTTGATTCTTATCCATACACGTTTCCTCATCCTTCCAGGTATCCTGCAAATCCTTGTATAGTCGTCTGCGCACCTGACACGCAACTTGTCGCCACCCACCATCATTTCAACTGTGCCAAACACCTCGGAGCCTTTCGGCATCCTGGTTCTTGATATTTCAATTTCCTCTTGAGTTGGTCCTTCTTCCTTTGCCATTAAACACCCCAAATATCTGTATATAACATTTCTCAAAACCAGCTTTAAATAAGTATACGCATCCATATTTTTCAGATATGTCGCGGTTTGCAGTGATTCCAGCGTTCAATGAAGAGAAAAACATAGAAAGGATAGTGACAGAACTAAAAAAAATCGACATAAGGCCGATAGTAGTGGACGACGGCTCAACGGACAACACATTCGACATATGCTCAAACAACGGTTCCACTATTCTGCGGCATGATGTCAACAAGGGAAAAGGCGAGGCAATTAAAACAGGATTCGACTATCTTCTGAAGAACCATCCTGATTTCACGCACGCTATTGTTATGGATGCAGATTTGCAGTATAGTCCTGAAGAGACTATGAAAATTTTCAGTTTTTTGGAAAGTAAAAATTTAGATTTTGTAATGGGCCAGAGGGATTGGGGCAAAGTTCCGTTCAGGCACAGGTTAGGCAACTTTGTGTGGCGCAAAACATTTAATATGGCATTCAGAACAAAATTCAAGGACACCAACTGCGGCCTGATGGGATTCAACAGAGATGCTGTAGAAAAACTCAGAGCCAACATCTTGGGCGGATATATAGTCGACAACTCAATTTTAATCGGCGCCATAAAAAACAATCTCAAAGTCGATCAGATACCTGTAAAGGTCAGTTACCACAAAAAGAGTGGGGTTGGCCGAGGGGTTAGAGTGGTTCTTGGTGTCCTGTTCTATATTTTAAAAGAAGGGTTGAAATACAGGTTTGGTAAAAAGAAACAGATTTAAATTAAAAACAAGATTTCTAATGAAGGGACAGATGTCTGGGACAGTAATAACATATGTTACTGTATGCTCAGTCCGTTCTAATGAGACTAAGGAGAGCATTCGACTGAAGCTCGAAGTGTCGCGAGTTCAAATCTCGCCTGTCCCACTATTTCTTTAATCTTTAAAAACCACATTATCATACTTGATACAATGGCAACGGAAAAAATCTGGGAAGGGGAACTTCTGGAAGAGCGCGTAGTAATCTGGGACAAGGACAGCATTAGCATTTATGACGAGTCGGGATATGGCAAGCCTCTGCCGGAGGAAGAGCCTAATCGTGTAGAAATGGATTTGGTCGAAGCCGCTTATCTTGTTGAAAAGGGAAAATTGAAAGTAACTGCAAAAGAGGACGGTAAAAACAAGAAACTAACCTTTGAAGATTTAATGAAGCTCGGATCCAAGCTTGTCCATGAATTCCACCCGCAGTATATCGTTTACCGCGACTTGAGGGAAAGAGGATATCTTGTAAAGACAGGCTACAAGTTCGGTTGTCATTTTCGTGTTTATGAGAGAGGCGTAAAATTGAAGAGAGGCCCGAAGGCGGCCCATGAGCACACGAAATTCGTTGTGCATTGCGTCGCAGAAGAGTCTGCGTTCTCCCTGCCCGAAATGTCACGTGCTGTAAGGCTGGCGCACAATATCAGAGCGACTATGGTATGGTCTGTGGTCGACAAAGAATCGGACGTTACGTATTACACCATACAGAGGATTACTCCTTAGGTTGATGCAATGGGGCGAATCAAGTCTTCTCAAGTGAAGAATATCGGCCAGGAGATCTTTGAAAAGCACAAGGACAAGTTCACAACAGACTTTTCCAAGAACAAGCAGTTCCTCAAAGAAAATTTCGAACTCAGCTCGCAGAAA
>JACOWB010000021.1 GCA_016177025.1 Candidatus Aenigmatarchaeota archaeon | reverse complement strand
CTTTTACAAGCCCTGAAAACTTCAGGACGCTTGTGGGCGGAATTTTCGAAAGCCAGCTATTCTCTGCCATGGGCGAAGATGAGCTGGGGAATATTTATGATGCTTTGTTGGTTCAATGTTCGCAGACAGACAGGGTGAAGTTGCCCTTCTCTACGGAGCAACCTCTAGAGATAGAGTGTGCGGACATTAGAGAATCTGGCAGAAGCGGGATTAAGAGTCTTCTAACAACCACACTCGCCGATAGCGTGTACTATAAAGAGTTTGATTGTGATTTTGTAGGATGCGTGACAAGCGGGAACCCCGAGAACATGTTAATTGTTGTGACAAACGAAGGCAACCAATTCTACAAAAGTATGCAAATACCAATGTGGTTTGGCACTATCGCTGGGTTGGCTGTGTTATTGGTATCGGTGGAAACATGGACGGGGAGATTGAAGGGGATTGGATATAATTTGGTATTTATAGGCCTGCCGTTCTTGCTGCTTGGATATGCCCAGGATTCTCTGCTCCCTTCTATTCCACCGGAAATCGAATCGTCTCTCATGCCTGTAATAGACAGTCTGGTATCATCGCTTACCACCAAGTTCATGATAGTCTTAGTGGTGGGAATTGCATTTCTTGTAGCGGGTTACGCCATTGCATTCACGCAGAGAAAACAGAAACGAAAATGACTTATCCTATGTAGTTTATCTCCTTCTCATGCCTTTTGTGAATTTTCACGTATTTCTCTATCTGTTTTTCGACAAACTCTTCCAGTCTTTTCAAACGCTTGATTCTTTCTATGTTGGGGTTTGCTCTTCTGAACTTTGGATGAGAATAAGGTTTCATGATATTATTTATACATTAAAACTAAAATAGTTATTGTATGTTGGTCAGCGAAGTAATGAACAAGAATGTTGTGGTAGTGAAAAAGGATGCTACTTTGAAGCAGGCTTCGGAAGTCATGGCCAAAACAAGGATAGGAAGCTTGGTTGTCGTTGAGAAAAATGACATAATAGGCATTGTCACGAGCAGCGATATAATCAAGTCGATAGCAAAGGACAAAGTCCCGGGGAACACTCTGATTGAGGAAGTCATGTCGAAAAGGGTTTTCACGGTGGAGCCTGATGCAACTATCCAAGACGCGGTCGCTGTGATGGTTGAGAATAAGATAAGGGAATTGCCTGTTGTTGAGAACAAAAAGATAAAGGGGATAGTCACTGTCACTGATGTGGCGGTTGTTGAGCCGAAATTGATCGCAAGCATTGCGAGCTTGTTGTCGATGCAGTTTCCTGGGTATCGCGGCGGATGAACTTTAGGTGAATTGTATTAAAGCGCGTGTTCTGTGCAAGTCGCACGGTCGACTTGAGATGGAAAAAATAATGATAAAGAATGGCACTCCTGTCTGCAACAAATGTTTTTCTGTTTTGGAGTTTGCTGATGTTAGACCGAGAAATGTTTGATAATTAAACTTGTGCATGCGCCGGAAGGTTGAAAATTCCTTTTGGAAGTTCAAAAATTTCTTTTTCTTTCCCACCGTATAAACCAAGAGCCGCCATTCTGACTGGTAAGCCGTATCGCATTTGCCTTATTGGTGCCACTTGTAGCTGATTGGAGTAGAACAATTCATCAGCTATTTCGGATCCTCTTGGTAATGGGTGGAGCAAAGTTGTCAAATCGGGTGTTACTGCTAAATGTTCTGCAGTGACTTGGTAATTAAGCTCCTTATAAATCTCGCTTCTAATTCTTGCTTTTTCTTTCTCATCAAACTGATCGAAATTTTCGTATCTTTCTCTTGCAATTCTTTCCCACTGTACACGCGTTGCATAAATAACAACTCTAGAAGTTCTAGGCAGAGTTTCTAAAAATTGTCGAAAATCTGATATGTCATGTTCATTGTATCCGTTTTGTCGATACTGGGGTGATAGAGAAAGTCCTCCAACTGGAAAACCAACAAAACTTACTCCGTCAAATTTTCTGGCACCTAAAACCAAGGAGTGCACAGTTCTACCATATTTCAAATCCCCTAGTAAAAGATAGGTTACTCCATCAAGTTCTTTAAATTCTTTCATCACAGTATACAAATCTAGCAAAGCTTGGGTAGGATGTTCATTTGAACCGTCGCCAGCATTTATTACTCTTGCTCTATTACCCTGCTTATCTAGTGTTATAGCGAATTCTCTTACAGAATTTGGTCGCGGGTGTCTTACAACAAGGAAATCTGAATATTGCGCGTATGTTGTAATAGTGTCTTGCTCGGTTTCACCCTTTTCCATAGAAGATGTGATAGTTAAATGCGGGCTAAGATTACTGCCGCCCATTGATAACATAGCAGCTTCAAAACTGTTTTGAGTTCTACTGCTTGGTTCAAAAAATACTGGTTTTAAAATGAAACCTTTTAAAATATCGAGTTTTTGACCTTCATCCGAGTCCAGAGTAAGCACATTTGCTGCATTAAGCATAGCTTCCAGTTCTTCACGGGAAAAATCGTCTATGCTTAAAAGATGTCTATGTCCTCTCCAACCAATCTCAACCATTAAAAAGAAATATTGTACAGTAAAGTTTAAATAGTAAAAACTGGTTTTACTGTTTGCGAATCATAAACACGACCATTAACAACTGTATATACCGCACGCCCAGGAAAAGTCATGCCTTCGAATGGCGACCAGCCGCATTTTGTATATAGCATGTCACTGGAGATTGTCACCGGCCCATTGTGATCCAGCACAGTAAAATCTGCCCTCTTTCCTACTTGTATCCTACCTCTATCAGTTAACCCAAAAAATAATGATGCAAGATATGTTGTTGACATGATTCTTTCTGGCGGTATGCCGTATTCTCTCATCAAAAACGCAACGACATTTCCATAAGTGTCTAATCCTGGCACACCGCTTGGCGGATTGGAACCTGATTTCTCTTCTCTAGTATGTGGTGCGTGATCTGTTGCAAGAAAAGTTATGTCGCCCGACCTCAGGCCTTCAATCATAGCTAACCTGTCTTCTTCTGTCCTCAAGGGTGGATTCATTCTTCCATAATTCCCTAATCTTCGCATGTCATTTCTAGTTAGAAGAAGATGATGGGGGGTAATCTCACAGAATATTGTGCCATTTCTTTTTTTCCTGTATTCCTTTATCAGATTTAATGCTTCAGCAGTAGATAAGTGAGCTATGTTCACTTTGTCTGGGTTGTGTGATAAAAGTGCCTCTACAGCTTTTATTTCGGCTTCTGCTGACCTAACATCGGCATGCTTTTCAGGATAGTCTCTGTACTTCAAGTTTTCTGCATCTCTCTCCATAATTTCTTCATCTTCGCAGTGGACTGTAGCAATTTTAGAAGTTGTTTGTATTCGTTTGAGAGATTCTCCAAGATATTCTGTTGGTAAAATAAACCCGCCTGTACTTCTTCCCATGAAAATCTTGAACCCTGCAACTTGCTCGCTTAACGATGGAATCGAATCCAAATTTTCAGGTAGAGCTAAAGCATAGAAGCGTATATTTACTTTTCCTTCCTTGTCCGCCCTTTCTCTTTTTTGTCGGACCATATCACTGGTTGTTACAGGAGGTTGTGTATTAGGCATATCTATCACTGTTGTCACCCCACCATGCAATGCAGCCATGCTCCCTGTCGAAAAATCTTCTTTATGCTCACCTCCGGGAACTCTCAAGTGAACGTGAGTGTCAATAAAACCGGGGAAAATTAAATGCTTTTCTAAATGTAGAATATTATCTCCCTTAACATCCGAACTAATTTCAGTTATTACTCCATCATCTACGCCTATTCTAGATTCATAGACACGATCCAAATCTACAATTCTACCTTCTAAGACTAGTTGATGGTTGGAAGTCATTTTATATCAACTCCAACCAAGTCTTTAATAGTAGGAACGCCGTCCCTTTCCATTCTTCTAATTAACCCGCGTTTGATTTCATCGACAAGTCCCCAGCCACCATATACCAAACCTGTACCTAATTGTATGACACTGGCCCCTGCTCTAATCATATTGTAAGCATCATCAGCATCCATAATTCCACCAACTCCTATGATCGGCATCTCGCCATTAGTCTTTCTATAAATATGTTTGACGGCTTGTCTAGCCTTTTCAGTCAGTGGTCTCCCGCTTATGCCGCCAGTTTCATTAGCGTCAAGAACAGACGTGTCTACAGTAGTATTTGTAGCGATTATTCCGTCGACTCTGGTTTGTTTTACAACTTGAATTACCTCATCGGTATCTTCATCCGCTAAATCAGGCGAGATTTTAACAAACATGGGAGGAATATGATCTTTCTTATGCTCATCGGCAAGCTCTGCACTTCTTCTTTTCAAATTAGACAACAAAGGATAAAGTCTATCGCCTTCCTGAAGTGTTCTTAATCCTGGCGTGTTCGGCGAAGAAACGTTTACTACGATATAACTAGCGAATGGAAATAGATTATCAAGAGAAAATAAATAATCTTCTACTGCTCTATCCAATGGAACATCTTTGGTTTTCCCTATGTTTATTCCAACTGGGATTCTAGGAGACTTCCCTTTCAGTCTAAGTGCAACACGTTCGGATCCTTCGGAATTAAATCCCATTCTATTTATCAGGGCGTGATCTCTTGGGTATCTAAATATTCTTGGCCGTGGATTCCCATCTTGTTGCTGTCCTGTGACTGTACCAACTTCTGTATAACCAAAACCAACAACGTGAAGGACATCGGCAGCCCTTCCGCCTTTATCGAAGCCTGCAGCGAGCCCAACAGGATTGGTCACTGTTATACCGCAAATGTCTGTCTCAAGCCGACTGTCATAGTAGGACCTTAAACCATCTCCAGCAAGATATCTTATAGGACCGGAAAATCTATCTGCAATACCAGCAGCAATATTATGGGCGGTCTCGGGGGGCAATTGAAAAACAAGAGGTCTTATAGCTCTGTAAACAGACATTACTCCCTAATTCTCAAAAAACCCTTAAATAGATGAAAGTAATTTGGAAGACTTTTAAAGGTTATTTTTGTTCTGATGATTATCTAATTTACAATAATGTAGAAACATATCCTCGTAAACTTTCGGGGTTATTAACATACCTACTACTTATAACTACATAATCAACATGTTGTTTTAAATCCGATAAGGTATCTAATGATGTAACTCTACTTTGAGTGCCCACATCAGACGGATCAATTCTAATTCCAGTAACAAGTTTTCTTAATGGTAATCCCCGTATCCTCTGATCGTTTAATCTTTCTCCCTCAAGAACTATTGCATGACAACCTCCTTCATAAGCCACTTGACCAAGATTGAATATTGCGTCATCTAAATCTTCCCCAGCATATATTCTACTGACCTCTTCTGGTGGTATTTTTGTATGAGCAGTAAATGCTATGACATTTATTCCGTGTTGATTGGTGTATCTGACATATTCCCCTAAAATTGTAGATCCAAGACCTGCTGATACTGTAATATAATTTACAGGTAAGCTTCTCCTAATTCTTTCGATTATTCTTTCTCCTGTGTCAGCACCATGACTAAGTTTCAGATCAGCAAATATGTCATGACCATTCTCTGGAAACTGCCTGTGTCTAGGATCTATAATGCCTGTAAGTAAATCTTGATTTAATTTCACACCAACTCTTTGTTCTACGAAATCTCTGCCAAATATGGTTCTTAAAAAGTCTATTGCAGCGAATCCTTTCTTAACAGCTTCGTCATCTGTTTCATAATCTAGCCCCAAGAAGAACTTGTCTACCATGTTATCGTTATTAACAAATAATTATTTAAACCTATCTTGTACCGCCTTCTCTTACTGGTTCGTATCCTCTGTCAGCCTGCCACTTCAATGGGTTCTCTAAAAATCTTCGGTAGTCAGCGACTGCTCTTGGTTTAAACATAGGGCTCCTTTCTGCTGCATCAATTATATCCGGAAGTGATACAACATAAAAAAGTTCTAAACCATGTTCTCCTAATTGTTTTAATGCAATCGGATTCTTATAGTGTAATATTGTAGCAGCCAGTTTTGCATCATATCCTCTGTGCCTTGAAAGAAGGACAGAATTTGTAGTTGTCTGTAGAAAGTTAACTAACTCTTCGACCACAAGGGACTTGTCGCCTTTCCGTACCAAATGATTATCTTCTTCACCAATCATTCTACCTTCGCTGACTCTTGAACCTTCAACATATACAAAAGGCACTTCCTCTCCTTTTTGCATCTCTAGATTATTTCTAATTTCCCAACCTGGAATCAATCCTCCAGTCACATTACCAACAACAAAATCTACACGGTCTTTAGGAACCCTCAAAGCAACTTGTGCACATAAATATTTCATCAAATGAGGTTGCCCGACTAAACCTTTAATCATAAGATAGCCGGGCCCCCAATTTCCTGAGCTGTAAAGAAACGGCTTCTCACCACCGTCAATATCACGAATTTCAAGCGCCCCAGCTTCTATAATTCTTGGTGCTATTTCCATCGGATTTCCTAATTCATAGGGAATCTGTTGAGTTTGTAAAGTTCTTCTAATTCCACCGCTAGCTATTATATCCTTAAGGTCGTCTGGTTTCACCGAATAACTTAACATCAATCCCAACTCTTGTAAACGCCTAACAACCTCACTAGAGGGTTGTAATATAGTTGCTACTTGATTAGGCTGATAGCCTGCTTCTCTTAGTGCTTCAACTGAAGAATTAACTTTAGTTAAGAAAATATCTGGATCGTCTTCGCTTTCAACAATAAGAACCCTATCCCCTTGATTAATCGAAGGATTATTACTATTTCCTGTAATCCGTTCTTGCTGTCCTCCTTTCTTTTGTTCCTCCCTAACATATACGTACGGTACTTCTCTCCCAGAAAGTCTTTCGGCTTCGTCTCTCAACACCCATCCATAAATCATTCCTGAATTAGCATTACCTGCTATAAAATCAAACTCTTGTTCTAAAGCCTTTGGTGTAAGTAAAGAAGTTAATTGTTTTACAACTCTAGGCTGACCAACTGAACTAGCTGTAAGACTCATCCTATTGTTAGATTGAGGGGAAAATATAAATACTAATGGTTTATCAACCAGTAAAGGTTTGTATGAACTTTGAAAATCATTTACAATATGTAATTCAAGCACATGGAGAGTATCCTTTAAGGCCGGAAAATGCAACGAGAAGATGGGACGGAAAAACACCTTACAGTATACACCCAATCTGGTGTGCCATGACTTTACGTACGGAAACTTCATTACCAGAAGAACTTAGGGAAACCGGTTCTATTGCTTTATTATACCACGATGTTCTTGAAGATACAAAAGCGGGATTGCCAGAAGATTTGCCAGAAAGAGTTCGTCATTTGGTCCGAGAAATGACTTTTCTTGGAGGGATGACACAGGAAATGGAGGAAATATGGAACAAAGGAATTGAAATAAAGCTGTTGAAATTGTATGATAAAGTATCGAACTTACTTGATGGATCTTGGATGACCGCAGATAGAGCGCAACAATACAGAGACCATACAAAGAGATTGCTTGATGAAGCTGTAGCTACATATGGTGAATTGAACATAGTTAGAATAGCTAGAGCAATAATATAATTTATGCAATGCCCAAAATGCAGAAGTGAAGATCTGAACTTTCTTCCTTGGCTGGGATTGATATACGAATGCAGAAAATGCGGGTTGAGAACTCCTGTAACAATTACTAAAAATAAATGATATGTCGCACGTATGACATCAAGGATATTTGTAGTTTAACACCAGATTCCCTTTTTCGTCCCTCAAAAACAGAGTATCTCCATCATTGTTCCAGACCGCATATTGTTTCTTATTCCAGTACAGTTTATCTCCCGCATTATTACCAGAACCCGTATATAATGTGACTTTCGAATTGCTTCCTAGGGCAAATCCTTTGAAAGTGTATGTATTAGTCGCCTCGTCTTTCACAGCCCAGCCATCCATTTTAATGGCACTATCGCAGTTGTTCTGGAAAGTTACGTACTCGCCATTCAAGTTCTCATTGTCGTTGCCGACCGCATTATAATTGAACTCCACTATTTCAATGCACGCCTGCACACCAGAACTAAACCACACACCCATCTTCTTTTCTTTGGCATCTTTCTCAGCCTCTTTGAATTCAAGATAATATTTCTCATCCGGATTCAGTATGTAGACCGTCGCATAGCCCTCCTTGACCATCTGGAGATTAACAAAAGTGTCTCCGATGAAAATGTATCTTAGCAGCCTGCCATACCGGTCTTTGTCTTCAGGTCCAGATTCCAACTTGACATTTTTCCATAGCACGAGTGCCGCTAGCCTGTCCCCTGATTCCTTGTAGTAGTGCTCATCCGCCTCGGGAGAGTTGATACCCAGTAGGCGGATAGCTTGACCGTTTTCCAATTTTACAGTATCTCCATCTATAACTTCCGCTATCGTGAATGACTCCGATATTTTAACGCTTGCTGAAGTTTGGCCAGTACAACCCGATATAATTACGATAGTTGACAAAGCGAGAAGCAGACTAATCTTCGTGTATAGAGAGCGCACATTCACTTATCATCCCGCCGATCTTTTCTTTTCTATCCTGATTCCTTCCTCGAATGCTACATCGTCCTTCTTCCCATACTCCTCTATAACTTGAGATGTTTCTTCAGTTCCTAATCTGTTCGCGCAATCTCTGCATACTGTAACCACTTTATGCGTGTCCTCATCGCCCGCAGTGAAAACAAGCGACTCCTTCTTGCATATCGAACATTTCCCATCGAATGTCGCCGAAAGTTTTATTTTCATCACACATAATTCGATTTCATCGTATAAATCTGTTGGAATTTCTTTTGGAAAAATTGTGTAACATTTATATGTAATAAATGCGAAATAATATTATCATTAAAACGAGGTGTGAACTTTGGCAAAGAAAAAGAAATCTAGACGATAACTGAAAAAAAAGATTTTTTGATTTTTTAATTTTATTTTTATTTTTTTAAATTCTGAATTCAAACCATTTCACTTTCTTCTTGTCTATCAATTCCTTGATGTTGCTCTGCGTTTTGCTCAACCTGCTGCTTCCGGATTTTACCTCGCAGAATACAATCTGCTTGGGCGATTGCGATGAATGTCCGTCGAAAATAACGAAATCTATCGGGTCACCGAGCCACCGCATATCATGGGAGTCGTAGGGGAATTTGTCCAGAAACGGAATGAGCTTCTCCAAAGTTTTTCCCGACAGTGTCCTTGCACTTCTTCCAATGGCATCACGACGTATTCTCTCCTCCTCCCGTTCAATCCAATCCTTGACCTTCCTCTCGAAGTTTGCTCTAAGATACACATACTTGACAGTGATGACTATCACAGCTAATAACAAAGCAGCAACCAGTATTTCAAGCACAGCCATTCTTCCACAATACTAATTTATCCTACTAAAATTAATTCTGGTTATGGTACTTGTAGAACTTTTGGCGGGGTTTGTCACGAGCGTAATCTCCCAAATAGGCTATGTGGGTATTTTCTTGTTGATGGTTCTGGAAAGCGCGTTGATTCCAATTCCGAGCGAGGTGATTATGCCGTTCTCTGGCTTTTTGGTGGCAACCGGGGAATTTAATTTGTTTTACGTTCTTGCAGCGGGAACGATAGGAAACCTTGTTGGATCGATAATAGCATACTATATCGGCTCGCGCATCGGCAGGAACCTTGTGCTCAGATATGGAAAGTATGTGCTTATCGATGAAAACCATCTGAACCTGGCAGATAGATGGTTCCAGAAGTTCGGCGACAAGATAGTCTTCGTGAGCAGAAATCTGCCAGCAGTGAGAACTTACATTTCTTTGCCGGCCGGCATAAGCAAGATGAACATAACCAAATTCTCCATCTACACTTTCATCGGCTCCATACCGTGGAACTTCTTGTTGCTTTATGTGGGCGTCATTCTGCGACAGAATTGGGAATTGCTTCTCAGATATACGACAATCCTAGATGTCATAGTCGTCATTAGCGGTGCCGCTTTCATCGTTTGGTTCTTGAAGAAAAGAATAAAGTAGCCCCGAGCGGATTCGAACCGCTGTCTCGAGGGTTCTTCCTTCATCTTTTATCAGAGCTTTGGAAGTCCAAAGCCTCGCA
>JACOWB010000017.1 GCA_016177025.1 Candidatus Aenigmatarchaeota archaeon | reverse complement strand
TAAACTGAAAGGTGAAATTCATGGGCATGCAATGGTTGTTGTTGACGTTTCAGAAAGATATGTGGAAGTGGCTGATCCTCAAAATGGTGAATTGGTTACACTAAATAAAGAGGGCTTTTTGGAATTGTGGAGTGGGAGAGATAACATAGCTGGATACATTAAAAAATTCAAGTAAGAAAGATTTATTAAACTTTTTAAATGCCAGTTCCTTAGATATTAGAGGTATTATGTTGCATGATCCGTTGGCGGATGCGCTGACAGTAATCAAGAACGCGGAAAGAACCGGAAAGGGCAGGTGTGTAGTTAAATCGAACAAATTGATAGGCGCCATTCTCAAGGTCATGCAGGAAAATGATTATATCAAAACTTTTGAATCTGTGGAAAACGGCAGGGGCGGGATGTTCAAGGTCGAGCTGAAGGGGAGTATAATCGATGAGAAGGTAATAAAACCGAGGTTTGCGATCGGTGTGGACGAATACGAAAAGTGGGAGAAAAGGTACCTGCCAGCAAGGAATGTCGGTCTGCTTATTATTTCCACATCAAAGGGTGTCATGGGCCATAAGAAAGCTAAGGAGCTCGGACTCGGCGGAAGGCTGCTTTCATACGTTTATTGAGTGGTTTTATGTATTCTAGGGAAATAAATGTGCCTGAAGGTGTCACGGTGGAAATTCAAGGGAGCAACGTGACTGTATCCGGAACGAAGGGGAAAATTGAAAGAAAGTTCAAGCTTGCTTTTGATGCGAAAATACAAAAGGAAGATGGAAAGATAAAGGTCTCGTCAGAATATGACGAGAGGAAGGCAAAGGCCTTGATAGGCACGATAACCGCCCATATAAGAAACATGATGAGGGGAGTCACGGAAGGCTATACATATAAAATGAAAATCGTGTATTCGCACTTTCCGATGATGGTGAAGATTGAAGGGAATAAAGTCGTGACGCAGAATTTCTTAGGCGAGAGGACGCAAAGAGCAGCCAATATAATCGGAAGCACGCAGGTTAACAGCCAATATAATCGGAAGCACGCAGGTTAAGATTGAGGGCCAGGATGTGACTATTACAGGAATTGATTTGGAAGAGGTGGGATTGACTGCAGGCAACATAGAACAATCTTGCAGAATCGTGGGATACGACAAGCGCAGGTTCAGCGACGGCATATATGTCCACAAAGGGAAATAGATGATTTTATGGTGAATCCAAGAAACAATCCAAAATTTGTAAGATGGTTGTCAGTCTCGTTGAAGAGGGTCAAATCGCCGTGGCGTAAACCTCATGGCATTAACTCAAAAGTCCGCGCCAAGCTTAAAGGCAAGTTACCGATGCCTACCGTTGGTTATAAGGCGCCTAAGAAAATGATATATCTGCACCCGTCGGGTTTCAAGGAGATTTTGGTGCATAATGTGAAAGAATTGGAGAGGGTTGGCGAGAAGGACGCTGTTAGAATAAGCTCTACTGTCGGCAAAAGAAAAAAAACTGAGATTGTGAAGAAAGCTGGAGAGATGAAGTTAAAGATTTTGAATCCGTAATCCTACTCATTGCAATATGCGGAAATTTAAGGACTGTATTCCAAATTAATAATTGATGCCTAAATTCAAAAAAGATATGAGAGACAAACTCTGGCATGAGCTGGAATTGGAAATACAGCGCAGGAAAAACAAAAAAGACAGATCCTTCAAATTATGTGGCAAATGGAAGAGGTTCTTGAGGATACAGGACGGCCTGAAAGTGTATGCGGTCGACGGGAAATGGATAAGGAATAACTTGAGTGTTATTTTCGGACACGGTGGACACGGATATGTTCATGAATTCATACCGAAGAATGAGATATGGGTCAGCACGCATCATTATCATGAATCATCTTGGAGCAAATGCGGATGTGACGTATCCAAAGGGGGGCAGAAGGTATCTGAAAACTATTTCGATAGCACAACGATCCATGAGATAGCGGAATTCAAAGCAATGCGAACTGGAAAATCTTACTGGGAGTCGCATCAGATCGCGCTGCAAAAAGAGGAAGAAGCTGGATTATTGAAGAATCCTTACTACGACAAACTGGATTAGAGAAAATTGGAAAACATTTAAATCCCATTCTTCAGAAATTATTGAGTACCTATGACGAGCATACAGAAAAAGATGGCAGCAAAAGTAATGAAAACTGGTATGTCCAAGATTTGGTTGGATCCAGCGAAAATGAAGGATATAGAAAAGGCCATTACCAAATGGGATATACGCAAGATAATTAAAAAAGGCGAGATTAAGGTCCTGCCTGGAAAAGTAAAATTCCGAGTCGCATACAAACATAGGAAGATAGGACCGGGAAGCAAAAAGGGGAAGAAATATGCCATTGTCCCGAGAAAGAGAAGGTGGATGTCTACTGTAAAGCCGCAGAGAAGGATGTTGAAGGAATTGAAATCCGCAGGCCAGTTGGACAATGTTAATTATCGGAAGCTGTACAATCTTGTGAAAGGTGGCATGTTCAGAAGCAGGGCGCACTTGAAGTTGCACATAGAACAGAACAATATGTTGAAAAAGTGATCATATGAAACTTTCTCCAAGATACAGAATGCCATTCAAAAGAAGGAAAGAAGGCAAGACTGATTATCAAAAAAGATTGCGCTTGCTGAAGTCAGGCATGCCACAACTAGTTGTCAGAAAAAGTTTGAAGTACATTACCGCGCAGATAACGGAATCTGGCAAAAAGGGCGACAAGATTATTGCGACTGCGACAAGCAAGGAACTGAAAAAACTGGGATGGAATTTCGCATGTGATAATTTGCCTGCTGCCTATCTGACAGGATTGTTGATAGGGAAAAAATCTTTAGATAAAAAATTTAACGGAGCTGTATTAAATTCTGGCTTGTATCCTTCTGTCAAAGGTTCGAGGGTATACGCTGTTGTAAAAGGCGCTAAAGACGCGGGCCTGAACATTTCTATAGATGAAGAAATATTTCCAAGCGAGGACAGGATAAAAGGCGAACATATTAAAAAGTTTAATAACATAACATCAGAATTTGAAAAGGCCAAACAAAAGATAATCGGTGGGTAAATGGAAAAAGAGACTAAAATGGGATTTCACGAAAGTGTAGTGCCACAGGTATTTGAGGGAAAAACGAAAACGTATCGTTTGCGTGAACATAATGTCAATGTTGACGACATTCTCGATTTTGAGGATTCGCAAAGCGGCAGGATTATTGGCAAAGGCAAGATAACGAAGATCGAGAAGAAAAAAGTCAGAGAGATAGACCTGAAAGACAAAACTCATGGAGCCACTTACGAAAATGCCGATGAGCTGATTAAAGCATTCAAGAAGCATTATCCAGAACGTGAAGTCACGCCAGAAACTGAGGTTTTCGTATACAATTATGAATTTGGACCTAGGGAAAAAACAGAACATGAAGGGGATGACAAGAATACTAACAACTCAGAAGCAAAAGAAATTGAAAAGGCTCCTATGGTAGTCCCGCTGACACCAGAGGAAGCACCTAAGGTCATTCAAGAAATCCCTGTCGAAGAGAAAAAGGAGACTTTGTGGAAACCAAAAACAAGTTTGGGCAGGCAAGTTCTCGAAGGAAAAATCACGAGTATTGACCAGATACTTTCTGCCGGGAAAAGAATAATAGAACCTGAGATTGTTGATCATCTTGTCCCGACTCTTCAAAGCGAGTTGGTTCTTGTCGGCGGCAGGGCGGGCAAGGGCGGTGGAATACAAAGAATTCCTATAAGAATAACGGCGAAAATGCATAGCTCCGGCAGGAGATTTAGGACGTCGGCGTTTTTCGTTGTTGGGGATGGAAATGGTCTTGTTGGCATTGGAAGAGGGGCGAGTGTCGAACCGAGAACATCTATGGGAAAATCTCTCAGAAAAGCAAAACTGAACGTGATAAAAATCAAAAGAGGCTGCGGTGACTGGGAATGCGGATGCGGATTGGAACATTCTATTCCCTTTAAAACCAAGGGCCATTCAGGATCGGTGCGCATTGAACTGATGCCCGCACCAAGGGGAGTTGGGCTGGTTGCGGACAATGAAACCAAGAAAATTTTAAAAACTGCGGGAATCAAAGACATTTGGGTGAAAACATTCGGCAACACTTCGAATAGGATCAATTTAATCTCTGCTGCCTTTGATGCGCTGAAGAAACTGTACATTTATGAGAAATAGCTCATCGCTTCAAGTGAATCCAAACTTTTCCTATTATTGAATTCTTTTTTACCGGCCCGAAGTGTCTGCTGTCCTGGCTGAAATCTTTGTTGTCGCCAACAACATAGCATTCATGCGAATTTGTTATGAGTGATATACGTTTGATTATGAATCTGTTTTTTTCTTTCGGATGCTTGAGTACAACAACCTCTCCTTTACTTGGATTTCTCAAAAAATAAATCAGCCTATTGACCAGGACGTAATCCCCCGGTCTGAATTCCGGCTCCATGCTTTTGTCTTCAATCTTGAATCGCGTTATTGGAAACATGGTTAAACTTTCGGATATACCGTCTCGTTTCCTGTAGGATAAAACGTTGCTTTGACTTTGGATGTTTTCAAGCCTTTTGTTTCCCAGAATATTTCAGCAATCTTGTTCACTGTTTCAAGCAACTCTTCTGCAACTTGCAAGTCCACCTCTTGTCTTGCCTTTGAGCCCACTTTCATTACTTTCCACGCCAATTCGTGCAATTCAGGATGTTTTTCCACATGTTCTGGCTTGAAGTAATCCCCCCATAATATTCTGATCTCATTTTTGCACAATTCGACATGCTGTTCCTTTACAGCCGTAAGGCGGGAGATTTTATGCACATCTCCCTTTGCTTCATTAATCAGATTTGTCATGCGAATTACAGTGTGCGCCGCCATCTGAGCTGCATGAGGGTCGTATATACCGCATGGAATGTCACAATGGGCGTAAGCAATCTTGGTCGGACGCATACGATCAATCAGGGCAAATACGGAATGCAAAAATCCCATACTCTATTTTATTGCGGCACATATTTAAAACTTAAAACAGAAATAAATAACTTATGAGATTCGCGTATTTGGTTTTCTCGATGTTTAGCGCACTGCTTCTGGCCAATGTAGGATATGCGCATGAAATAGATCTAAGCACTTTTGATTTGGAAGAGCTGGTCAAAGCTTACAATACCAATCTCGAAAAGGTGCCTGGTTTTGTGAAGAGCATTTTCGGTAATGAAAGGATAGACGTGTATATAGATGGTGAACAGTTTGTCGGTCTTGTGGGAGAGAACGGCAACATAACAGAATACAAGAAAGGCGGCGTGGACAAACCTACTATGAAAATACATACAACAAGCGAAACTATCGGTCATTTAATCGAAGGCGAGAAAACTCTTTTGGAGGCCGTCAAGGATAAAAGTATACAGTATGAGGGCGTTGGGTTCATTAACAAGATCAAATTCGGCATTATAAAAATTTTCCAGGGAATATTTTTGCGTGGATGATTTCTTAAAGATTAAATTTCAAGTGTTAGTATGCTTGCTGTAGTTAGGATTGGCGGTCATGCTGGCCTTGAAAGGGATGTTAAAGATACGCTTAAGATGCTGAAACTGGATGCGATACATGATTGCGTATTGGTGCCAAATACCCCAGATTACAAGGGGATGGTCGAGAAGGTAAGGAACCATGTCACATACGGCGAGATAGACAAACAGACTCTTGCAGAAATCTTGAGAAAGAGATTGAAATCGACTAATAATGAAAGAATTCTTGATGATTCTCTTAAGAGTATATCAGGGCACAATTCATGCGACGAGTTAGCGGATGACTTGCTATCGGGAAAGGTGAGATTGAGCCAGTTTAAAAAACTGCAACCCGTTCTTAGGTTGTCTTCCCCTTCAAAAGGTTTTAAATCTACAAAATCTCATTATCCAGAAGGGGATTTGGGATACAGGAAAAACACGATAAATAGATTGTTAGAGAGGATGATTTAATGGTTGTTAGAAAAAGGAAGAAGTACTCAAGATTTCGAGGGAATAGGCATTATCACGGCTCGCATAAGAAAGCAAGAGGTCCTGGCAATAGGGGAGGCATAGGGCAGGCCGGGTTGGAAAACCACAAGAAAGGGTATATGCAAAAGTACGACCCCGACCATTTCGGCAAGCACGGATTCAAACGGCATTTTTCATTGGTTGAAGACATAAGAACCATAAACCTTAAAGAACTGGATCAGATGGTTGAAAGTCTGAAGGAGAAGAAACTCGTCGCTGAAGAAGATGGCAAGATAAAAGTTAATCTTGGAAAAATCGGGTACGACAAACTTTTGGGCGACGGGAAGGTAACAAAACCTCTAATTGTCGAGGGCAGGTATTTCTCGAGGGTTGCTGTCAAGAAATTGGAAGAAATCGGCGGCAAGGCTGTAAAGATATAGGGTATGCTATGGAAGAGCAACAACCGGAAAAAGAGAAAAAGGATTTCGCGTCTAGAGTTGTCAAACTTCTGCCGGCGATAAGCAAGCCCGAATACAAGCAGGGATTGAATCAGAGGCTCAAGTGGACAGGCATAGCCTTGCTTCTGTATCTGTTGCTATCGTGGATAACAATTTATGGCATAGCCGAAGATGCGTCTTTCGAACAGTTTAAATTCTTTGAAATCGTGCTCGGTTCGAAATTCGGAAGCATAATGACGCTCGGTATTGGTCCGATAGTCACAGGCGGTATCATCATGCAGTTGTTAGTTGGCTCGAAAATTCTCAGCTGGGATACGACAAAGCCTGAAGGCAGGAAAAAATTCCAGACATGGAACAAATTACTTGCATTGGCTCTGGCGTTCGTTGAGGCCGCTGCATTCGTTCTAGCCGGAGCTTTGCCTGTCACGGGCTCTCTGCCGATAATTCTGTTTGCAATTCTTCAACTAGCGGCAGGGGGAATCATTGTGATAATGCTGGACGAATTGGTCAGCAAGTGGGGATTTGGATCTGGTGTTAGCTTGTTCATTGCGGCGGGGGTCGCGACTCAAGTTGTTATCGGACTTGTCAGCCCGTTGTCTGTAGGGGGGAGAATAGCAGGCGGCATACCTGGGTTCATATTTAGCCTGCTTGGTGGGAACTCTTCTTTAGCTATCGCGTATTTGCTTCCTATAATCACGACTGCCATAGTCTTTTTGATTGTTGTATTCGCCCAACACATTAAAATCCAGATACCATTGTCGTTTGCGACATTGAGGGGTTTTGGCAGGACATGGGATCTTAAACTTCTGTACACAAGCAATATCCCTGTGATCCTTACAGCAGCATTGATTGCAAACGTGCAATTGCTCGGAAGAGTGGGGGCTACGGTGACGCCGGATGGTTTAACATGCTCTCTTATGGGGTGTTTTGATCAGATTGGCAATGCTGTAAGCGGGGTTGTCTATTACCTTTCCGCGCCAGGCGGTGGAGGATTCCAAAATAGTTTGTTATTGCAGGCTGTTTTTGGTTCCCTGATACCGTCGGAAGTCATAAGGGCATTGACGTACATATTATTCATGGCGGTAGGCGCGACTATATTCTCGGTGTTCTGGGTCAACACAGCGGGCATGGGTGCAGCGACCGTGGCAAAGCAGTTGGACAGTTCGGGCATGCAGATCCCAGGCTACAGAAGGGATCCAAAGGTCATGGAAGCCGTGCTGAACAGGTACATCCCTCCATTGTCTGTGATGGGAGGGCTGGCTATTGGCCTGCTCGCGGCATTTGCTGACCTGGTGGGAGCCATAGGGACTGGAACAGGAATACTTTTAACTGTTATGATTGTATACAATTACTATGAGCAACTACAACGTGAAAAATTGGATGACGCGCATCCGTTGCTTAGGAAAATAGTTGGTGAGTAGATGGTATTTGATTTTCTGAATCCCTTTGCAGTGCTAGTCGATCCTGTGTTCTCACCGCTGCTCGCATTAAAGCCGCATATAGGATTGTTTGTATTCGCCACGATATTGACAGTGATAATTTACGGTATAAACAAACTGATGATAAACAAAAAAGTCGCGAAAGAAATCAAGGACAAGCTCGCGTTTGTGAAGGAGAATCTTACGAAAGCCCAGAAGGAGGGCAAGAAGGATGAGATAAATAAATTCCTGAGCGAATATATGGCTATAAACAACCAATACCTGAGACAGACATTCAAAGTCATGATAGTCACGTTTATTGTTGTGATTATTTTATTCCCGTGGGCCAATACTAAATTTAGTGGTGTGACTGTCGCACAGCTGCCGTTTGCTCTGCCTTTTATCGGCACGACTATGGGGTGGATTGCATGGTATTTCCTTGTATCAATTACCGGAAGCTGGTTGCTTAGAAAAATCATAGGTGAGTAGATGAGAGCAAAGATGAGAGTAAAAAGAAGGACACCATCGGGCAAGATTTTATTTCATCAGAGAAGAGAAAGACCTTCGCATGCAAAATGTGCAAACTGCAAGTCCCAGTTGCATGGTATTTCAAGAAAAATTCCAAGCGAGTTTAAGAAATTAAGTGCTAGTGAAAAAGGACCTGAGCGTCCGTACGGCGGGTATTTATGTTCAAGCTGCACAAGAGAATTGTTTAGAGAGAAGGCAAGAGGTGTATAATATGGTGTCGTTGGCTGTAGGAACTGTATGCATGAAAGTTGCTGGGAGGGAAAGTGGATCAATATGCTGCGTGGTGAAACCTATCGATAAAACTTTTATAATGGTTACTGGGCCGAAGCTGGTTACAGGAATTAAACGCAGAAGATGCAACATTGAACATCTGGAACCTACTGAAATTAAACTGGAGATTAAAGAAGACGCCACTGATGAAGAGATTATAGAAGCCTACAAGAAAGCGAATGTTATCACGAAATTCAATTTGAAGCTGCCTTCTGCTGGTGAGATGAAAGCCGAGAAAACTAAAGTTCAAGCTAACCCTGAGAAAAGGGAAACAAGAAAAGAATCTAAAGATAAAAAGACCGAAGAAAAGAAATAACTGTATGTGGCTCATCAAATCGGAAGAAGATACTGACCTCCAGTATGGAAAATTACCAAATGACAGGACTTTGGAAGAACTGATTAATTCTTCTATAATTATTGTAGACAAGCATTCTGGTCCGACATCACATCAAGTTACAGCATGGATAAGAGATATCTTTAATGTTAAAAACTGCGGGCATTCTGGGACATTGGATCCCGCTGTGACTGGCGTTCTACCTGTAGCTTTAGGGAATGCGACAAAAGCCATGCCTGTGTTGACTGGGATTGATAAAGAATACATTGGTGTGATGCATCTGCATAAAGAAGTTCCTGAAAATATTCTAAGAAATGTTATATCCGAAAAATTCATAGGTAAAATTAAACAACGGCCGCCTGTGAAATCAGCAGTTGCACGAGTTGAAAGAGAGCGTGAGATTTATTTCTTTGATATTTTGGAAATTGTTGGGAAGGACATTCTGTTTAAGGTCGGCTGCGAAGCAGGAACGTATATCCGAAAATTATGTCACGACATCGGGCAGGCTTTGAAAGTTGGCGCACACATGTCCGAATTAAGAAGAACTAAAGTTGGCGATTTTACAGAAGGCAAGTCGCACTCGTTAGTCGAAATCAGGGACGCCTACGAATTCTGGAAAGGGAATAATGATGAAGCAAATCTGAGAAAGATTTTGATTCCTGTTGAATACGCTACGATGCATGTAAAAAGGGTTTTCGTTAAGGATTCTGCTGTCGATGCACTTTGTAATGGATCACCTCTATATCCGAAAGGAATAACACGAATCCAGAAGGACATCATCAGAGGTGAAACTATTGCGATAATGACATTAAAGGAAGAATTGATAGCTTTGGGTATATCCAAAATGACGAGCGAAGAAATGCTCAATAGAAAGACTGGCACCGCAGTTAGAATCGATAGAGTCCTAATGCCAAGAGGAACATACCAAAAGTGGGAGAAAGCTTAATAAATGTAAAATTCAAGTGAGATTTTATGAAAATCGCGGATATAAAACTCGGACTGAGTGGTATAAATGTCGAGGCCAAGGTCGTTGAAATAAGCGAACCGAGAGATGTCAATACGAAATATGGAGTCAAAACTGTGGCCGATGCCATTCTTGAAGACGACACAGGACAGATAAAATTCTCCTTATGGGAAG
Source organism: Candidatus Aenigmatarchaeota archaeon (assembly GCA_016177025.1). Lineage (GTDB taxonomy): Archaea > Aenigmatarchaeota > Aenigmatarchaeia > CG10238-14 > SCSR01 > JACOWB01. Next base: position 8,435 of record JACOWB010000017.1, on the reverse strand, counting down.
ACCAGATTAATTCCGTTTCTGTCGGTGACAAGATTATTGTCCATGGGGCTTATGTCACACAGTTCAGGAATATATTGCAGTTGAGCATACCTAAAGCTGGAAAGCTAGAAAAGGTCTAGTTTTGCAGATCTCATTTATCTGCTAACATGTGTCTTTCTATGATGTGTTGTTAATTCTTGAATTAGATATAGACCTATTTTATAATTGTCATGGGCCCTGGAAAGCAGGCTGGAAAAATTTTTATCGCTGTCCGCTACCTCGGGTGGATCTCGAAGTATAAGCAAATAAGTACCTGCACCATATTGTTGCAGCAACTCTTCTTTATGCTCATCGTACCATTTCCTAGTTTCTGTGAATTTCAAATCTAATTCATTAATAGAAATCATATTATATAATAAGCGGATTTGAACAATAAAATACTTCTCCTTTCAATGTTAATGTAGATACAAGCCGAGGTCGCATAATGGTGGTGCACTGGATAGTTTAGAAACTAGGTGAATCTTGAAAACCAGCGGCCGTAAGGTCATGTGGGTTCGAATCCCATCCTCGGCGCTAAGCGCCAATAGTCTAGTCTGGTAGGACATGACCTTCCCAAGGTTAAGGCACGGGTTCAAATCCCGTTTGGCGCACTATTTCTTTTTAAAACACCAATTATACTATAGGTGATAAACTAATGGCAGAAACGAAAGGTATGAATCACAAACATGTCTTTCCTCTTACTGTGGGGGTTGCATTGGTAACATTAGGTCTACTACAGCAATTTTACGCAGCAGGGGGCAACTGGAACTGGGTAATCACAGGAGTAGTTACTTACCTAGTAGCAGGTTTGTGGCACGACAAGATGTGCAAGATGGGATAAATCCCATCTCCTTATTTTTGTTAAACCTTAAAAACCTTCAATTACTAACTAATTTCCGGTACTCATGACCAATAAAACAGGACCTACAAATCCTTACTTAAAGAAACTGATAGAAAATCTAAAAAGGAAATCGCTAGAATTGAAAGCTCCTATCTGGAAGGATATGGCTGAGAAACTTTCAAAGTCAACACGACAAAGAATAGAAGTTAACCTATCGGATATAGAAAGAAATGTCAGTGACGGGGAAACAATTCTGGTTCCCGGTGTCGTATTGTCTACAGGCAACCTGACAAAAAAAGTCAATGTCTCGGCATGGAAATTCTCGAAAACTGTGGAAGAGAAAATAAAAAGTTCAAACGGGAAAACTATGACAATTGAAAAATTACTTAAAGAAAACCCTAAAGGCTCTAATGTGAAAATTATTTCGTGATTGCATGAAAATCTACAATGCAGAAAATCAAATATTAGGAAGAATGTGCACATTTATAGCAAAAGATTTGCTGAAAAGTGAAGATGTGGTGGTTGTAAATTCTGAAAAGGCGGTATTGTCAGGAAATCCACGATGGAAGAAGGAGCATTACCAAGCAAAAGTAAAAAGGGGGGATCCCTTCAAAGGACCATTCTTCCCAAGATATCCAGATGATATTTTCAGAAGAACTGTACGCGGAATGTTGCCATGGCACCAGGCCAAAGGAAGAAATGCATTCAAAAAGTTGAAAGTTTTCATCGGAATGCCAGAAGAGTATAAGAACGGACAGACAGAAAAGATTAAGGGTGCAGATGCGAGTAGATTGAAGACAACATACACAACTTTAAGCGATTTATCAGTTTCAATAGGTGCAAAAAAAAGATGGTAAAGAAGAAGGAAAAGGAAATCCACACGGTTGGTAAACGAAGACTCGCGATAGCAAGAGCTGTCGTTAAACCAGGCAAAGGGAATGTCAGGATAAATTCTGTTCCTTTGAATCTGTGGGGAAATGAGCCGTTGAGAATGTGGATAAAAGAACCATTGATTATTGCAGGGGACATACCGAAAACACTTGATATCAATGTTAGCGCTGTAAGTGGAGGTATTGTTGGCCAGGCGGAAGCTGTTAGAATGGCTATAGCGAAAGGATTGGTTGACCACTCTGGAAAAGAGTTGAGAGAAAAGTACGTACAATATGACAGAAACCTGCTAGTTTACGACCCAAGAAGGAACGAGTCTCATCATGGTTCTGGACGCGGTGCCTCAAAACGAGGGTCGAGGCGCCATAAGCAGCGCAGCAAGCGATAAGTTATTTAAATAGTGCATCCGTAATCAATTAAGTATGCGGAAAACCAATAGGACATCTATGGGAAGACTATAAGAAGAGAACCCAAGATGGCGAAGATGCGGGCAAAGTCATGGACGACTTGGGACTGAAGAGATACTGCTGCAGGCAAGTTTTCATGGGCCACGTTGATTTGCTGAAAGAAATAAGCGCGTTCAAACCATAACCATTTTAAATACCAGTATGTAATTACTATTTTGTCAAAAAGGTGAAACGTTGATTTGGCCAGCTGATAGGTTAACTAGATTTGAAACTGCACGTTTACTGGGAGCGAGGACTTTGCAGATTTCCCTTGGTGCGCCTGTACTTGTTAAAATAGAGAAGACGGATGCTTCTAAAATTGCCAGACACGAGTTCAAAGAAAATGTAGTTCCTATGACGATTAAAAGGAAATTGCCGAGTTCAGAATACTCTTTTGTTGAAATCAAGAGAGCTATAGAGAAATGGGTCGGTGAACATCCCGGCGAATTTTAACTAAGCTGCTATTAAGTATCTGTGCATTTTCCCAATATTTCGTTATTATAACTTATTCTAAAAATTCAACATCATCGATTATCCCGTCAGCATCCCTATCAATACCATGCACGACCCTTGCTATGCCTTCTTCGAATTTGTTTCCGTCTTCCAATTTTTTCAGATATTTCATCAATCCAAGAATCGCAGCCTTGGTTCCCTTGAATCTCTTCCCCGACAGCAATAAAATCTCCTTGTCTTTTGCGAATGGGTTTTTCATTTTAACTATGACACCGATATTGTCTTCATTGTAAACAGACTTGGTAAAACTCGAGACAATGTTGAACTCGTTCTTCGTGTCGAAATATATTGGTAGTTTGGTGTTTATCCTGTCTATCAGAATATTCGCCTTAGGCCCACCGACCAAGATCAAGTTTTTCTTTAAATCATCCTCTCGCACTTCTGTGTCTAGCTTGTAATTCGGCGAAGCGTTTACTAGGAAGCTACCGAGCAGCAAAGCCAAGTCTATTGCAACACTCCCATCGGAAGCTTGCGCGCCATATTTCCCGTGAGGATCGGGCGAACCGACAACTAGAAGCCCGTCAAACTTGCCGTTCCTGACGAACGACTTGAAAAACTCCATCTCCTTAGGTCTCACCTTCACATCGGTCAGATGCTCGCCATCGAAAAGCTTGAATGATATGTAAGGGTGTGAAACTCCGTATATCTTTGCCAGTCCGCCTACACGCTCCTCGCGCTTCAAAAGCTTGATGATGCCGCTTTTCTCCAATCTTCTCAGATGATAATATATTTTTTGCTCATGCTCTTTCAGTTTCCTGGCTATGTCCATCGCACATTGTGACTTCTTGCCCAATTCCGCCAGAATCTTTACAGCCAAATCGCTGTTCAAAGCATTGAAGTTAGTAGGTTTCATGACAAGCGTTCTATGAATCCTCTGCCCTTCCGTATGTTCTTCGACTACATAGGACATAACAATTATAAATCGGATGTTACCTATATAAATGTTTTCATAGTAGTTGGGCTATTTTAAGCCTTGTTTCCAAGCATATTTACCAGTTCTATAGGAACCCCTTTAGGTTCGGTTTATATCCCCTCAGGTTAATTAATTTTCAAAAGATGATGGAATGGTGCAACTTAAAATTGGTGAATGGTTCCTCACAGTTTCTAACATTCCGGATTGTCCCCACATTTACAATATAGACAGTTATGTCATGCCCAAAATGTAATTCAGAGGATACTGATATGATTAGCTCAACTTTTCCCAAAACGACTGAATGTCATTCCTGCGGCCATATATTCCTAGAAGGTAGAAAGTCTTTGGTTGACGAGTGACTCTATGTGTGGTGTTATAGGATATATAGGTAAAGAGGGTGTTGCACCTATTTTGCTCAACGGTTTGAAGCGCCTTGAATACAGAGGTTACGATTCCGCAGGTGTGGCTACTTTGGGAAGCGATCTTCACATGAAGAAGGATGTTGGTAAGGTTGCTGACATACACAAAAACATAAACTTTCTGGATGTGCCAGGCACATTGGGTATAGCTCATACGAGATGGGCAACGCACGGCGGTGTCACAAAGGAGAATGCCCATCCGCATACTGATTGCGAAGAAAAAATAGCAGTTGTCCATAATGGTATAATTGAGAATTTTCAAGAACTCAAGAGGAATTTGGTGAGCTTAGGCCACAAGTTCAAGAGCCAAACCGACACAGAGATACTGCCGCATTTAATAGAAGAAATAATGAGAAAAGGAAAAAACTTTCATGATGCGACTGCATCTGCACTAAAAGTGCTTGAGGGCGGTTATGCTGTTTTGGTTCTCAACAAAAATGAGAGAAAACTTATAGCCGCGAGAAAAGGTTCGCCTTTGGTTTTGGGTGTCTCAGATACAGGATATTTCGCGGCAAGCGATATACCTGCATTTCTTGAATACACAAAAAATGTCATATACATGCACGATTACGATATGGCTTTGATAAGTGACAATGGTTTGAAAATATTCAATCTAATCGAAAATAGGGAAGTTGACAGGAAGATAGACACAATAGATTGGAACATAAAGCAAGCGGAAAAGGGTGAATTTCAGCATTTCATGCTCAAAGAGGTCTCGGAGCAGGTCGACACAATTCAACGAGCCGCTCAACAAAATAAGGAGGTAATTGACCAGGTCATAAAGGAGTTGAAAAATGCGCGTGGGATATTTTTTGTTGCTGCCGGAAGCTCATATCACGCATGCCTAGCCGCCAGCTACATAATGTCGAAAGTTTCTAAATTGCATATAAATGTTGTTCTCGCATCCGAATTTCCACATTATGAACATTATATCAATGATAAAACCTTGGTGGTTGCAGTGTCCCAAAGCGGAGAAACAGCAGATGTTCTTGAAGCAGTAAAATCGGCTAAAGCTAAAAGGAGCAAGATCATCTCGCTTGTAAATGTTGTCGGGTCGTCTCTCACAAGAAGCTCTGATATGTTTTTGAACATTAACGCGGGGCCTGAAATATGCGTGCTGTCAACAAAAACATATACTTCTCAGTTGGCTTTATTCACACTTTTATCATACGCACTGAACGATCGGTATGAGGAGGGGAGGAAGAGATTAAATTATTTATGGAATGAGATTTACCAGTTGACATCCGCCACTACTCGGGAAAAAATCAAAGAACTTGCTGAAAAACTTCAGGACAAAGAGCATATTTTCTTGATAGGGCGCGGGTTGCAGTATGCTACCGCATTGGAAGCATCCTTGAAAATAAAAGAAGTTTCTTACATACATGCAGAAGCTCTTGCAGGGGGGGAGCTAAAGCACGGTACCATTGCCCTCATTGAAAATGGCACGCCTTGTATAGTTTTTGTTTCTGAGGAGCATGAAAAAGAAATCCTATCAAATGCCATGGAGATCAAAAGCAGAGGGGGTTATATCATCGGTGTATCATCGAAAAACAATGAAATATTTGATTTTTGGATAAAAGTGCCTGACGCTAACAGTGAAAACCCCATCGTGCAAATAATTCCAATTCAAATACTTGCTTACCAATTAGCAATATTGAGGGGATTGGATCCCGACCGCCCGAGAAATCTCGCAAAGAGCGTTACGGTGAAATAGTGTCAATCAAACTAATAATCTTCGATTTGGAAGATGTGCTAGTGAATTCTTGGCATGAAATACTAAAGCATCTGGATATCTCTGAAGTGGACTTTAAAAGTATTGACAACTCGGATTTAAGGATAGCTTTGCAGTTGGGTAAGATTTCAGAGGACAAATTCTTTGAAGACTTTGTCAAGCTTACGCATACAAAATATTCTGTAGAGAAATTGAAAACTCTTGTCAGGCAGGTGCTAACCCCGAAAGACAAAATGCTGGATCTTGTCAGAGGCTTGAGACCGAGATACAAATTGGTAGTGCTTTCTAATTTCACAAAGGAGTGGGCGGATTATTTAATTAAAGAACACGAACTCGACAAACTGTTCGATGCAACCTTCTGGTCGTTTGAACGCGGAATTAAAAAGCCGTGGCATGAGGCGTATCTTGCAGTAACAAAGCATTTCAACATTCCTCCAGAAGAGTCGCTTTTAATCGATGATAAAATAAGAAATACAGAAGCGGCTGCAAAATTAGGATTCCACGCGATAACATTCGAGAATTATGATAAACTGAAAGAAGAACTCGACAATTTTGGCGTTAATGCAAAACCGAATATAGTCCTAATAGGCGGCGGCACGGGTTTGCCGGCCGTGATTAGGGGTTTGAGAGGTTACGATGCCAATATTTCGGCTATAGTTGCGGTAACTGACAACGGCAGAAACTCTGGTATGTTGCGCCGCGATTATAAAATTCCCCCGCCAGGCGATATAAGAAATTCTTTAGTTGCTTTATCCGATGTTGACGGGACTTTAAAAGAAGCGTTTAATTACAGATTTCTGGACGGATACCTTGAAGGCACAAACATCGGTAACTTGCTGCTACTGTCCTTTGCCAAGTTGTTCGGCTCGTTTGAAAAGGCTGTTGAGCACGCCGGGAAAATTCTTAACATCAAAGGCAAGGTACTACCAGTAACGGATTCTGATGTTGACATATGTGCCAGATTCGAAAACGGGTCAGTTATCGAGGGTGAGCTCAATATTAGAGAAAGCACTATCGAATCTCCTATAAGCGAGGTTTTCTTAAAGTCGAATGCCAATGTAAAAGCTTTATCGAGCGTTGTCGAAGAAATTGAAAAGGCGGACCTGATAGTGATAGGCCCTGGAAGATTATACACGAGTGTCATAACCAACTTGCTTGTCGATGGTGTCGCCGATGCCATCAAAAGGAGCAAAGGAAAAAAAGTTTACATATGCAACACGATGACAGAACCTTATATCACAAGCAATTACAAAGTTTCGAATTTCATAAACACAATCGAAAATTATCTGGGCAAAGATGTTTTAGACTATGCAATCGTTAATACCGCATATCCTCCGCAGGATGTCTTAGATAGTTTCACCAAATTTAAAACGAGTATGGTCGGTCTTGATAAAGAAAATTTGAACCATGTGCAAGTGATAGAGGGAGATTTTTTGAATAACGAAGTCAAGTTCAAATGGAACGAACTGAGCTTTTTAACCCATGACTCAGATAAAATTGCGACTGCCCTGATGGGTCTTCTTTAAAGTGGTCACATGCAAGCAGTAATGTTATTAGCAGGCGAGGGTACCCGTATGCACCCTCTCACCTATACGAAACCGAAACCGCTTTTAAAAATAGCCGGTCAGACGATTCTAGAACATAATTTAGAGAATCTGAAACGAAATGGAATACAAGATGTGACATTGGTTGTTGGATACTTACAGGAAGAAATTAAAAGATTCTTAGAGAATGCCCGTGAGTTCAAGTTCAACTTCGTTTTACAGAATGATCAATTGGGAACAGGTCATGCTTTACTGCAGGCTAAGGACTTTATAAAAGACGACAACTTCACAGTTATATACGGTGACGATCTCTACCATTACGAGGACATCAAAAAAACTCTCAACAATGATTTGTGCGTAACAGCTAAGGAAGTTACTAATCCGGGAAAATTTGGCGTGTTTACCCTTGAGAATAATTTTGTTAAAGACTTGATTGAAAAGCCCGATGAACCTATATCAAATTTAGCTAATACTGGTCTTTATGTCTTGAACAAAGCCATCTTCAAGTCCCTGCAAGCATTAGAAAAATCTAAAAGGAATGAATTTGAATTGACAGACGCGATTTTGCACCTCAGCAAAGAGAATTCTATAAAATGTGAGATAACGAATAATTGGATCCCGATTGGTTATCCATGGGATTTGGTGACCGCAAATGAAATAAAAATGCGAGAACTTGACTCCATCACCGTCCATGATACTGCCTTTGTCGGCAAAAATGTTACAATAGAAGGCAGTGTAAAAATCGGTAGGAACAGCGAAATCAAAAACGGCGCCTATATAGAAGGACCAGTTATGATAGGAGACAACTGTGTCATTGGTCCAAATTGCTATCTGCGACCTGATTCTGTCATAGGCGATAACTGTAGGATAGGAAATGGTGTTGAAATAAAAAATACTATTGTAGGAGATGAGACAAAAATAAAGCATCTTTCGTATGTAGGTGATTCTGTCATAGGCGATAACTGTAATCTGGGCGCTGGTACAATTACTGCCAACATTAGACATGATAACAAAACCATCAGAGTAATAGTGAAAGGTAATAAAGTAGACACTGGTAGGCGAAAGTTTGGAGTTGTCATGGGGGATCACACAAAAACGGGTGTTAATACATCTATTTACCC
>JACOWB010000016.1 GCA_016177025.1 Candidatus Aenigmatarchaeota archaeon | reverse complement strand
GCCTTGCCCTGTTCCAACACCATCAGGTTCCCTTGGAAAACAGACATGTCCTCGCGGGTTATGGATATAAAGTTCTCCAATTTTTCTTCCAATGGCGTTATGATTTCATTGACTTCATGTTTGTTCCTCTCTAGTTCCCTGGACAAAACTGCCATCGAATCGTCAATCTGAGTGAACATCTTTTCTGTATTCTTGATCTTGCTAACTTCCCTCTGTATCCTTTTTTCGGTCTCCTCGTTCTCGGCCATGACCTTTTCGATATGGTCCCTGTATTCCTTGAATGTCTCCAGCTTCTCTGTTATCTCCGTCTGAAGATCCATCAATTTTTCAAATGTCTCCAGCTTCTTTATTATCGGCTTCAGCTGATTCATCTCATTGCTGAAGTTCTCGACAAATTTTTCCACTGCGTCAATTTTCGCAATATTAACCATCCAGTCATTTCTTATTTTTTCAAGCTCATCGACTGCCCTTTCCGGCAACGGTAACTGCGATTCCTTTTCCATACGGTTCGTCAATGTCTCCAGCTTGATTTTCTCCGCATCCAAATAAGACTTGAATGAGTGCAGCTCATTTTTAATCCACTCGTAATCAGGCAATTTTGCCAGTACATAATTTTTAACGTCTTCTTTCAACCCTTCAGCATCGGGTTGCGATACGGTCTGCACGGAGGACGCTTTTTGTTCGACTAATGATATCTTGCTTTCCAAATCGGACTTTAAAGTCTCAATGCTCGTTTTGACTGCGTCCATAGCTTGTTCCATTTTGGAAGTGTCGGCCGTGGCAGGCAATGACGACAAGACAGAACTCTTAATATCCTCTGCATTCGGGATTGAAATACTATCTATTTTCTGTTCAAGCGAACCGATTTTTTCTTCCAGCTGGGGCGATGCATCCTGCTGTCCGGGCTTGGTTTCCTCCAACATTTTTTTCAATTCAATCACAGCGGCGTTCTCGACCATCGTCAGGTCCTCTATGTCTTCCATGCGCTGCTTGAATCCTTCCAATTCGCTGAGATCTATTTTCTGCACGTTTTCCTGAACTTCAGAAACAGCTATCTCCAATTCCGCCAGTTTTTTCTGCAAAAACGAGACATCCCTTTTTATATGACCATCTACTTTCGGCATGCTTTTACCTTTATGAACAGATTTTTCGGGTTGGTCTTCAGGCATATTCTCGTCATCGGGTTTGACAGAAGGCGTATTTTCGGGTTGGTCTTCAGGCATTATCCACCTAATCTTTATTTAGTTTTCCATATCTTATACTTTTCCATTCTCATCCATGCGAACCAGATGGCAACAACAGCTAGAATCAGGCCTTCCCTCCACAGCACAGTATGAACTATGTCGAATAGGGTGAATCCGAATTTCGCAGACACAAAAATCGTCGTGGCTATCCTGATGTAGTTTATGAAAAATATCGCTACAGCTCCTCCCAGCGCAAACTTCATCCGTCGCGAAAATTCTGAAATGGGCGTGGCAATAATAAGCGCGGCTACAGCATACATGCTTTTCCAGCCAGTCGAATCCCACGATATGTCTATTTTATTCATTGCCTCGCCAGAGACCAGATTGATAACAGAGCCGTCTGCACGGGCGTCATAACCAAGAAATCGCAATGTGACCGAGACAATGCCCGCATTTAGTTCCTTAAGCGGCTCGAATGAGAAATTGGTGTACAGTGCTATATACAACGGTATTGAAAGCATGTTGAACATTACAAGGAAAATTAATACAGAAATCAGCCTGGCTGTTAGCCTTTCCTTTTTCTGCAGTCTTTTAACCATACAATCAGACCTGACTTTCTAGCACCGTCGAGCTTCCTTTCTATATAATCTGTTTCCACCGTTTTAATATCACCAAAGCTTTCAGATTTTTCTCATTGAGATAAAAAAATTCTTCAGGCCAACACCACTATCTATACTTGTTCGTCAAAAGCTTTTTTACCTTGCCCGCAAGATTCTTTCCCACGCCTTTTACTTTTGACAGTTCCATTTCTTGTGTATTAACCACCTGTTCTATACTTCCGAACTTTTCCAGCAATCTCGTCGCCAGTACTTTCGAAATTCCCGGTATGCTCGACAAAACATATTCCTGCAAGAGTTTCGTTTCCTTCGGTTTCTTGCCTTGTTTGAATCCCAAGACTTTGTGAACATCCTCTTGTTCCTTCTTCGCAAGCCAGTATACCATCTTAGCTGTGTCTAACGAGTTCTTCGTATTAATGAACGATACATTAAACTTGGTTATCAAACTCGCAATCGTGGCTTTCAATGCGTTCTCATTAATTTCTCTATCAGAAAACCCCTCGACAATTATTATCGGTTTTTCATAGTTCTCTTTCAAATGTTGCAACTGTTCGAACATTCTGCCGTCAGTGATAGAAGAAACAAAATCGCTATGTGTTTTTCTTTCAATTACTACGCCATCGCCGGAACAGACAAAATCTCCGACTTTCAAATTCATCTCGTTCACATTAGCACCGAGACTCTTTAAATTTTCTATGATTTCCTTTTCCCTATAGTCGGCTATGATCACAACCTTGTCATGCAATCTCAAGATTCTTTGAGTTTCCATTTCACACCCAATCTAATAGATTGCCTTTTTTCTTAATACCTTTTTCTTTCATTCTGTATAGCATACCTTTCATTTTCTTCTCCTTCCTCAATGACGAATAGTAGTAGACTTCATCACGAGTACCTTTCGTTAGCAAAAATATCACCTTCCCTATAGATTGCCTCCCGACTCTTCCTCTCCTTTGGATATGCCTTATTTCGCTCGGCACAGATTCGTAAAATATCGCATAATCGATAGACGGTATATCCAACCCCTCCTCCCCGACACTAGAACAAACCAAGACTGAAAATTCACTTTCTCGAAACCTGTTCAGTACAGCTATCTGTTGCTGCTGGGTCAATCCTTTTCCCTCCTTTATTGTCTGGCCAATCAATACGTCAGAACTAATCCCAAACTCGTTTAAAATCTTGTTTATTTTGTCTACAGTTGCGCGATAGTTTGCAAAAACAATGATTTTTGCATCGGGGTTCTCATCCAGTAAATTCTTCACAAGTTCGACAATCTTTCCAAGTTTAGGATGTTCGATACCGCTAATAGACAATACTTCGCACAGCTTGACGCATTCCCTGATTCTGGGATCTTTGAACAGACGTGCATCTGTTCTTTTCTTGCTCTTTTCCATTCTTTTAAGAAATTCGTGCAGGAACTTCACACCCTGCGTTTCCAATAATTCTATCGCATGTGTTAACTTGATTGCGCCAGCAGTTCTCATCATAGCCCAAAAAGCCCCGTAATTCTTCGATCCCCGCATATAGCTTGCAATAATTTTTTTCTGGGTGTCCAAAAGCATTTTCTTAATTGGTTTGTAGCTGAAAGTGTAGCGATGGTCCTTCAGCCAGTACAGATCGTCCTTCAGAGCTTCTTCTAGCAAGATTTTTATTTTTTTGAATTCTTCCGGTATTTCTACATAGATGGTCTCGCTTTCGATTGGCTGCACATAACTTTCAACATCCAGGTCACTCTCGCTTCTGATTTCCACAGCTTTGATGAATAGATTGTCGCATATCTCCTCGATTTTTTCCTGTGTAGCTCCGGGAGACGCAGTCAACCCTAGAATCAGCGGGTTCTTCGACTGAAGTCTGAACTTCTTCGCGACATACGAATACGAGTATTCTTTAACGGTACGATGTGCCTCGTCGAAAACAACAAACGAAAATTTGCTCAAGTCAATTCTGTTGTTTTCTATGTCATTCTCTATCGTCTGAGGCGTCGCAATTATAATTTTAGCATTCTTGTAAAGTTCTGTCCTGTCTTCTGGTCTGACTTTCCCAGTCAGTAGTATTATCTGGCCATGCGGAATAATCGTGAAATTTTCAAACGTGCTTTTATGTTGTGCAGACAAAGGCCTTGTCGGGGACAGTATCATTATCTTGCTTTCGGGATATTTCCCAAGCCTGTCATCAGCCACAAGCAATGAGATTAACGTCTTTCCCATTCCAGTAGGCAACACTACAAGCGTGTTCTTTTCACTGGCTATTTTGGCGATATTCCTTTGGTACTCTCTTGGCTCCAGAGAATCTAGCTTCAGTACTGACATCCAACCATAGTTAAATTTAAATGCCTTATAAGTTAAAATGGATGTTATGAAAGTCGCGGTAATGTACTCTGGCGGCAAGGACAGCAGCATGGCCTTGAAATATGCCTTAGACCAAGGTTGGGAAGTAAAGACACTGGTTTCTGTAAAGCCAAAAAGCACAGAATCATTCTTATACCAATATGCAACAGTTGAGTGGACCAAATTATCCGCAGAGGCCTTGGAGATACCCTTAATTTATGTCAAGTCAGAAAAAATCGGGCCTAAAGAGGAAGCCGATGAACTGGAAAGTGTTTTCAAAAACCTTGATGTCGATGCTCTAGTAGTTGGTGGTGTAGGACTGCAAGAAACGCAAATAAGAGAGTGGAAAAGAGTGGCAGGAAACTTTGGAATGGACTTGATTGTTCCGTATCAGGGCCTCACTTCAGAAAAATTATTCGACGAAACAATAAATTCTGGTTTTGAAATAATGCTGACAGACGTCGCTACTGACGGATTGGGTCCTGAATGGTTAGGAAATAAACTTAACAAAGAAACAGCATCAGAATTCAAGAAATTGAGCAAAAAATTCGGATTCGATATTTTGGGGGAGGGAGGTTATTATAACACGCTCGTTACAAACGGTCCAATATTCAAGAAAAAAATACAAGTTACCGATTCAAAGAAAATATGGGACAATAAAACATCTAGCGGATATCTAGAAATAGAAGCTAAATTAGTTCCAAAATAAATTATAATTAATGGTAAAAAACCCCCTCGTTATTCTGCTCGAACTCATACTAGGCATAGCGGAAAGAATGTGGGAGGAGATAACGTTCGTTTTATCTAAACTTTGGGAGTTTCTCCAAGCACTATCCTATTACTCCACACAGAATCTACCTTTGGCGATATTTTCGGCTGTACTAGCTTCTGTAGTGACTTATTTCACCTTAAAATACGTCTTCAGGAGGATACCATTCAAGCTTATACTAATCGTTATTGGAGCAATAGTTGTAATTTTTGTTGCACTGATGCTAATAGGCTTTTTGGCGTAAGATATTTAATTTCTTGCAACAGTGTTTAATTGCCGAGGTCGCCTAATGGTATGGCACTGGTCTCGAATTCAAAATAGAAAACCAGCGGGCGCAAGCCCATGTGGGTTCGACTCCCATCCTCGGCGCTCATATAGTTAAACCGAATCCGGTCGCGACTTTCTCCATCTGCCGATACTGCAACATAAACCTCTTCCCCTTTTCGGTTATTTGATAATAAACATTGTTCCCTCTGTTCATCTTTTCTATGAAATCACTCGTTGAAAGCATATCCAAATGCTCTTTCAGAAGCTTGTGGGAGAGATTCGCCTTGTACATGATATGGGTAGGTTTGGTCATCTCATTTTCTTCGACAGCTCGGAGGATGTCAACCAAAACCCGAATTTTTGATCTCCTCAAGTTCATTTCCTATTCACCCTGATCACCATCACCAGAAGGGAGAGAAATGCGGTCAAAAGCGAAAGATTGCCAAGCACGTAAATCACTGGGTCGAATGTGGAGAAGAACAACAGTGCGTGATACCCGCCCAGAGCCAGAAAAGAGAACATCACCAAAAATCTGTAGACATTCCTGTCAGAGAAATAGTTTATTACGCTTCTGAAGATGATGTATGACAGCAAGAACAGAGATATCAAATGGAATGTTCTAAACCCGACAGACCACACCAGTGGAAATATTGCTGGGAATTGCCCTCTTTCCGGCAGGTACACCATGAAAATTATGAAGTATGCTGCAAGTGACGCTATGTAGTAAACCCAATATCCAAAATCATAGATGTCTATAGCCTGATCGAAAACACGTATGTTGCATTCTACGGCACAGGTCTTTTGGAAATTAAGATACGCATATCCGCTCACCATGCTAAGCGCGAGGAATCCCATGCTGAGCACAACCATGCCGAAATGCAGCTTCAAATGGGATTTGTCCCCCGTTAGCTTGTAGAGCTTGAACAGTTGCGCGCCTATGGTAAACCCAATCATAGTCACAAAGATGTATATGATCGAGTCGAAACCCAAAAACCACTCCGGTATGAATCCCGCCATGGTACTCACTATTGATAGGTAACTTAAACTATAAGTTTCTATGGAACATGGTTCTGTATCTGTTTTTCACAAACGAGTTTTATACCCCCTACCTTAGTAAGATAAGAGCTTAGCAAGACACAATTCCCCACGGTTTCACCTTTGTGCCAAGTTGCTAATGCTGGGAAAGGAGGTGATGGTTCCCACCTGACTTTCCTTTTTTTTCCTCACAATCTTTAAATACTTTAAATTTGAGATTACACGATAGGTGAACTGACAAAAAGAATGGTATTAGAACTGCTTCTTTTACGCTACTCTAGTTCTTAACGAATTGGGTGGTTGAAAAAAATAAATGGAGGTTACTTTAAATGAGATTTGGTGGACGAGGTTTTGGCGGTGGAAGAAGTTTTGGTGGTGGAAGACGTTTCGGCGAATCACGATTCGAACGCGATATGCCTAAACCTTTGAAAGTCGGCGAAGAATATGATGTTGAGATCAAAGAAACCGGTTCAAAGGGCGACGGTATAGCCAGAATCAAGAACTTCGTTGTGTTTGTCAACGGAGCAAAGCTCGGTGAAAAGATTCACATTAAGATAACAGATGTGAGAGACAGGTTCGCAATCGGCGAAAAGGCCGGTGAAGCAACCGAAGCCACTAGTGAGGTTTCTGAAGCTTCTGAAGAAAGTGGGGAGACTAAAATGGAGAGCCAAGAAGAAGGATCTGAAGAGGAAGAAGGATCGGAAGAGGAAACATCTGAAGAAGAAGAGTAAACATAACTCTTCGTTGACTTGCTTTTTCTTTTCTTTTTATTTTTTAGAAATTTGCCTGATCCCCTTTTCTACTTATTTTTAGGCTGTTTTCCTTTCATCGGAAAGTATAATTTAATCTTGCACCACAATTAAATTATGGAAAATGGACCCAGTGAAATAGAATTGAAGACCTCAAGGATATTTTTCTTGGGAAATTACATAATAGCCAGTCTTGTAATAGTTTTTATTTTTCTGCTTTATTTCACATTCGACATGAAATTTACGCTTTTCCCAAAAATCCAGTCAGAGTTCACTTCAACGTTGATTCTTCTTAGCGTATCCAGCATAGGTGCTGTGATGATTGAACAACCTGAATGGGCGAGGTTCAGAACCAAGTTAATCGTTACAATGAACGAGGTCATTAAGCAGGAAGGCATATTGAACAAGGAGAGAGTGGTGCTACCTTATGCCACCGTCGCTGACATAAGGGTTGAAAAAAGTGCGCTTGGAAGAATCCTTAACTACGGCACTTTGAGCGTCGGTTCCTTCAAAGCAGGCAGCGACATGGTAATGAAAGGTGTCAGACGCCCGGAAAGGATTCACGTACTGATACAGAACAGGGTCAATCTTATCAGAGAAGGTCAAATGGAATTCTTTAAACCAAAGGACGAAGATAAAGAAGAAGGCCACGAACCTTTGAGAAAAGGTAATCTAGAAAACAGAAAGAAAGAGCTGCTGGAGCTGGTAGAAAAAACCAAGGAGTCTTTTTACAGCAGGGAGATAGAAGAGGAGCAGTTCAAGAATACCTTGGAAAAGTATCAGCAGCAGATAATGGAAATTGATGTTAAACTAAAAAACCAGAAAAAGTGAATCTATAGTATGCCTGTTAATGCTGGGCCCGAATATTTTGCCGCCGAGAGGCGTTATTCGGAAGCTAGAACAACCGAACAGAAGATAGACGCATTACACGAGATGTTAAGGACAGTTCCTAAGCATAAAGGAACCGAAAATTTAAGAGCCGATCTGAGAAAAAGATTGTCAAAATTCAGAAAGGAGCTTGTTATAGAAAAAAGAAAATCACATAAACCAAAAGCCGTTATCAGAAAGGAAGGTGCGGCACAAGTTTGTATCATAGGCATGACCAATTCTGGCAAAAGCACACTATTGAACTCACTGACTAATGCACATGTAGAGATAGCCGAATACCCTTACACAACAAAAGAACCCAAAGTTGGCATGATGTTTCACAACGATTTGCAGTTCCAGTTGATAGAAATACCTTCCACCTTTAATCAAGAATCTCTGGGATTATTGCATTCTTGCGATTTGATTGTAATGGTGTTGGACAGTATGCAGAATGCTGACAAACAAAAGACCGAACTGATGCAAATTTTGAAAACAAACAGACTAGACAGAAAGAAAATAATTTTCGCGAAAAATAAAAGTAAGGTTTGCGGATTAGACCAGAGTATAGTTTGCATTGACGCACAGTCCAAAGTCGGTATGGACGAATTAAAAGAAAAAATTTGGAAAAGCTTAAATCTGATAAAAATCTATGCGAAATCCCCAAGAAAGCCAAAAGATATCCCGGCATTGGCACTAGAAAAAGGTTCCACTGTGGAGGATCTGGCGAAGGAAATACACAAAGATTTTGTTAAGACGTTCAAGTTCGCTAGGATATACAACTCGACGAAATTCTCAGGTAAAAAAGTTGGACTGGAATATAAATTGCATGACAATGATGTTGTCGAGATACATACAGACTAATCTAAGAATGCTCCAGCAACTATTAATGGAAATATAATCGTCGCATCACCGACAACTTCAACAGAATTCTTTTCATAAGGTTTGAATAATTTTATTTTACCCCATGTATATGCTTCATTTGGTTTTGAACTAGAAGTCGAACCATCCCATTCTGTACCTGTGCTAATGTACACGGCATATTTTGTTCCACCTCTGAATATGTTGGCGTTTAATGCATAATGTCGCGGTAAGCCGGAACCTAGAGATATTATACCTGTCTCATCCGCTTCAACTGGTAGATTATTCATTTTTAGTATATCATCGGACACGTCCTGGCGCAAAAACAGGTATGTCGTTCTTAAACGCACAGTAGAGTATCGATGATTCGTTGTTTATTTCCTTTCCCAACTCGGCAACAAGCTCAGGAGTGCCAACAATTTTATTTTCTTTCAGTTGCCTCTGATAAAACCGCTCTAATATCGGCAGTAAAAATTTTTCAAAATCCATGTAAACATCATCGCCGACATAGATGTCTCCGGTTCTATTCAAGCCTTTTACATAAAGTTCTTTTGCATCACCTTTAAAATCACCCAATGCAAATGGCCTGAGACATTTCATTATGTCTTCTTCTACACCACCGCCGGTTGTGCATACGGCATGAACAAGCTTGTTTTTTACCAAATATGCGATCACATCCCTTAATCCAGAAGTGACTAGATTGGATGTGTATGTAAGAATTATTTTTACTTTATCTTTCCGCATCTTTCTGATAATGTCTATTGCTACTCCAAGATTAGTTGCTTGAAAGCCTGTTGTTCTGAAGGATTCTAGAAATTCTTTAAAGTTGAACGGTTTGGAAAAATCATGTCCTTTAACAGCTACAAAATTCTTCAGCTCTATCGTTTTGAGAAAGTCATATTCATGTGCTCTTTTCAATTGTTTTTCAGTAACCATAGAAGCCACTTTCGAAAATTTAGAATATTCGCTAACAAAATTTATATGTAGATCGTTTTGGAGAATTTCAAGTGCGACATTCTATTGTATTTAGTCGAAACTTAGATTTATAAATTTATGTCAGTTTCTTCACAAGACTGCCACTCGAATAAAGTATTATTAAACCGATGGTAATCGAAATCATGTAGCTTACTGGCCTGTTATCCGGGAAGAGGTAAAAGTCCAACAACCCCCATATACCTCGCCATAACATTATCATCGAAGTGCCAATTAGAAGAGCATAAAATGCGTGCTTGGTTGTTATATGGTTAGAATTGTTTAGTTTTCTTTTCATTAAAAATAATTTAGTATTGTTTAGTTAAATTATTTCATCATGCTTTTAACAATCTTCATTACTTCCTGCGCGTCTATCTTTCCCCTTACCTTGCTCATCACGATTCCGTACGCCTTCTCGAATTTAATGTTAGGTTGAGAGACTATTTCCTTTGTGATTTCCCTGACATCAGCGGTTGTGAGAGGTTTCAAATCCAATTCTTTCAGTGCGTCTCCAACTCCATTCTGAGGATATGCGGCGAGATACTTGATAATTTCTGGTATAGCTTCCTTCGTAATTTCCTTATTCTGCAGACAATCAAAAATTTCAACAAATCTGTACTCGGATATGCGGGTAATCTCAATTTTCTCCCTCCTTTCCAAATCCTTCATCACAGATGTGAATGCATTTGCGACTATAGTGGGCTCGACTTTTTTAGTCGAGACAATCTTTTCAAACAAACTCAAGTATTCCGATCCAAGAATTTCCCTTGCGAGGCCATCTGGCAATCGCAACTTTGCTTTAAATCTCTCCAATTTGTTTGTCCAAGGTTCTGGCAGATTCTTCTTTAGATTCTCGATGTATTCTTTCACGATTATCACAGGGGGGATATCAGTTTCAGGATACATTCTGTTCGCTCCCGGTAATGGTCGCAAGAATCTTGTTGTGCCGTCGAGATTAGCTGCCCGTGTTTCTTCTTTCGGTTTCTCTTTCATCTGCCGCTGAACCTCAAATTCAACAATTTTTGATAGCAAGCCAAGTTCCTGCACGCCTTTTACTTCTGTCCTCGGCCCATTTCGTATGCTTACATTAACATCCTGCCTGATGGAACCTAGACCATGCTTTGTCTTGCTCGTCGAACGTGCCAATATGCCAATTTGATATGCAATATCCTGCAATTCCATCGGTGAATATCCTTCCAAAATTCCTGTATCGATTTCAACCAAAGGGACTCCCAGTCGATTCAATCTATAAGTAGCTTTGCCGTTTTCCTCACCCACAATTGCAGCTGCGTCCTCTTCTAAAGTCACTTGTGTTATCGGAATTCTTTTTCCCTTATAACTAATATGCCCATTAATCCCGACAATTACAGTTCTTTGGAATCCGCTTGTATTGCTCCCGTCAATAACGGTTTTCCTCATCACGAAAATCTCATTCGGAACCTCACAATTCAAGAGAAGAGCTATTTGCAATGCGATCTCCAAAGCTTCGGAATTCAGGTGATGTGGCGGCTCTTCATCTAACTCAACCAGGCACGTTTCATTGTTGAAAATTTGGTAATGGAATGACCTATCGCGCAGATATTCAAACTGTGCAGCGATATCTACCATGCCTAGTTCGCTAGCAACAGGATGCAATTTTCTTGTAATAGTAGCTGTTGGTAATCTTTCTTTCATTCCAGTCGAACAATTGCAAAACAATTTGCGTGTTGTATCCAACTGCTGATGCAATTCCAACCCGGCTTTCATGCGCAATGAACCGTAATTTATTTTTTTATCCATCATCACACCGTTCTGTCGCCTAGTTCACCGGCATAGTTCGTAAGCATCATTTCCTTAACCTTGCCCATTTCCTTCGTGTGGCCAATAACCCACATCAATTTCACTAAAGCCGTTTCAGGCGTCCAGTCACACCCATCACCAATAACGCCAATCTCGTTCAGCATCCTACCCGCTTCGTAGACATCCAAATCCAGTCGGCCATAAATTGTTTGAGGAGCTATCACAACTGGGATGTTCGAGTGAATGAGATTTCTTAAGCTGGGCAACAGACTTTGCGTGAATTTGTCGTTCATAGGATTTGTAGGAACGTGACCCAATCCAGTTCCAGCAATAACTATACCGTCGAAATTTCTTAGTGACTGGATGAATTCCGGTTTAATTCCCGGATATACGTAAACTAAAGCCACGTTTGTATTCAACTTGTCATCAAGTTTTACAGTTTTCTTTTCTCTCACTTTGTAATCATTTCGCAGATATTCAATTTTCTTATCAGGATAGAAAATTTTTGCATATGGTCTGACATTCACGCTCTGGAATGCGTCTCGTCTGGATGTGTGAAGTTTCCTTACTTTGGTTCCTTGGTGAAGGTAACAAAAATCATCGCTCATGCTACCGTGCATGCACACAACAACTTCGGCTATGCTCGATTGGGCTGCTACAACTGTCGCTGACACAAGATTCACAAGATTATCACTACTGCCCCTATCGCTACTTCTTTGAGCACCTACCAAAACCACAGGAACCGGCAAATCTCTTAGCATGAAACTCAATGCCGCTGCGGTATAGTGCAGAGTATCCGTACCGTGCATCAAAACAACGCCATCAACACCGGATTGTATCTCTTTGACGACCTCTTGCGCGATGATTTTCCAGTGTTCGGGAGTCATGTCTTCGGAAAGAAGATCAAATAACTTTCTACTTTTAATGTTGGCTATATCTGCCAGTTCAGGGAAGGATAACAGCAAATCTGCTGGCGAAAAGGCCGGATATACCGCTCCTGTAGTGTATTCGACTCTGGACGCTATGGTGCCGCCACAGCCCAAGATGGAAACAGTGGGTTTTTCAGGGTCTTTTCTTTGGACAGCCTCGGCAGGCTTGAATCTTATAGGTCTACCAGGCTCTAACCGCCTTATTTTCATGTCTTTCTCGTGTTTTATGCCGATGTTGTAGCCGTTTGGCAACTTTATTACAAGACTGGATACATCTCCTAGCTTGATCCTTGGCATGAGTATACCTGCATACTCACTTTTACCCCTGATTATCAGAACTTTATCCCCGATTCGTATTTTTTTACTCTTAAGTAGTGACTCTATTTCTTGAGAATACAAGATGTTCCCAACGTATAATTATGTTTCAAGAATATAAAATAGTAGGATTTAAGGCATATTTCTGACTAGATAATTTCAATTTGCCATATTTCGAATCAAATAAATGACTTCTATAGAGATCAACTTGTTCACCTTAACGGGTTTAGATAAGGCGAATTATCGGAAACCTATAGGTTTTATTTTTAAATCTTGTGTGGCTTCAGATGAATCACAGACATTGTCTTCCAAAAGCATGGTTATCTGGTCGTTGGTTATAGGGAACTGTGGCATCCACCCAAATAAAACCGCACAAACTCTTACGAACCAAACTGGAACAGGAATTTCTATTATCTTTTTGTTTATAGCGTTAGCTACCATGCCTAACAGCTCCTTGTAAGTGCAAACATCAGGTCCGCCAAGATGATAAATTTTATTAAATGCTTTCTTGTTGTTTATCGATTTGGCAAACGCTTTCGCTACAGCTCTAACCGACACGGGCTGCAGATGATAATTACCATTTCCGATATACGGAGCTATACCGAATCTCATCTGTCGGGATAATTTGTTAATGAAATTGTCATGCTCACCAAAGATTATCGACGGTCTGAATATGGTATATTCTAACCCAGAATTTTTTATAAGTTGTTCAGCGCGATATTTTGTTGTCTGGTATTTGGTTCCATGTGGTTTAGCACCATTTGCACTCATGTGAATGAGCCTTCTTACCTTGTTCTCCTTTGCAACTTTGATCATATTTCTTGTAGCTTCCACATGCAACTTTTGGAAAGTCACTCCTTTCCACGGAACTTCCCTTATTATCCCGACAAGATTAATTATCGCATCACATCCTTTAACAGAATTGGCAAGAGAATCTATATCCGTCACACTACCGTTAACAATCTCTACCGCTTTTGAGGAGACTTTATGCTTTTGACTGTGAGTTAAGACTTTTACCTTGTACTTGTTCTTAACCAGTTCTTTTAAAACCTCAGTTCCTACAAACCCTGTCCCACCAGTTAGAAAGACCTTCCTATACACTACACCACACAGAAATATTTATGACAGCTCGTATAAATCTCAATTGGAAATGGACGGGTTGGCAAGGAGAGCTAGAATATCAAGAAAAGCGGTTGCAACTGAGATGTAACTTTGCGTTCATTTTTTATAATTTTTCCAGTATTTGTATAAGTTAGCCTTCTCCCAGACAGCTCTAAATCTCTTCAAGTTCTGCCTGACTTTGCGGAATCTTTCTTTAAGGATTACCATGATATTATTTGGTTTTTATAAAGATTATTGACTTACACATGCCTGTACGAATCCCACGAATAAAGGACTGGGACTCAACGGACGTGATGTAAATTCACCGTGAGCTTGTGTAGCTAGAAAGAATTTATTTTTAGGTAACTCGATGAATTCAACCAAATTTCTTTCCTCATAAATACCTGACAATAGCATGCCGTTTTCTTCCAGGATTTTGTGAAATTCTGGATTCAGTTCCCATCTGTGGCGATGCCGTTCTGTAATAACATCTTTGTTGTAAAGTTTTTTCACGAGTGAATTATCTTTCAATTTTGCTGGATACACGCCAAGCCTCATAGTTCCTCCCATCTCGGATTTCTCTAATTTTGTTTTCTGCTCGGGTATGATATCTATTATCGGGCAGGCTGTATTGGGATTAACTTCTGTAGTATGCGCATCTTTCAATCCACAAACATTTCTAGCAAATTCAACAACAGCTAACTGCATGCCATAGCACAATCCAAGATAAGGAATATTATTCTCTCGCACATATTTTATCGCTGTAATCTTTCCTTCAATTCCTCTTTTGCCAAACCCGCCGGGGACAATCACACCATCGACATCTTTTAGTGCTTCTTCAATGGTTGTTTTTCCGTCTTCGATATCCGTAGCTTCTATCCATTTTATTTCGACTTTAGCACCGAAGTAAGGAGCCGCATGCTCCAATGATTTCAATATGCTCAAGTAAGAGTCGTGAACATTTGTATACTTGCCGACTATCCCGATTACAACTTGCCTGTCAGCATTCTTTACTTTCCTAACAAATTCTCCCCAATTTTTAAAATTAAGAACACCGTCAGTATTTTCTTTAGGGAACACATTCAAAATTTTAAACAGTTCCTTGTCAAGCCCCAAATCACGGAGAACCAGAGGTATTTCATAAATGTCAGAAAAATCATAAAGATTGTACACCCGCTCTATAGGAACGTTACTTGCCATGCTCACCTTTTCTTTGACAGAAACTGGAACTGGCGTCTGCGATCTGCATATTATCATGTCCGGTTGCACACCAAGGGACATCAACTGTCTCAAGCCTATCTGGGCTGCCTTGCTCTTGTGTTCGTTCAGAGAACCTGGCTCGACTATATATGTCACGTTAAAAAACATAACATTCTCTCTTCCTTCCTCATACCTGAGTTCACGCATCGCCTCCACGAAATAAGAATTCTCCAAGTCTCCCACAGTGCCACCAACTTCAACTAAGACCACATCCGCGTTTGTTTTCAGTGCCAATTCTCTCAAGTAATTTTTTATCTCGCCAGTCGCATGCGGTATGAATTGCACATCCCTGCCGAGATATTTTCCTGCGCGTTCTTTATCCAAAATTATTTTGAAGATTTTTCCACCTGTCAGATAGTTATCTTTTGCCAAGTTTCTGTGAAGTGCTCTTTCGTACGAGCCTAAATCCAGGTCGCATTCTGTACCATCTTCAAGGACAAACACTTCCCCATGTCTGAATGGGTTCAAAGTGCCTGCATCTACATTCAAGTAGCCGTCAAATTTAATGGGAGATACTTTAAACCCGTGGCAACTTAATAACGTAGCTAAAGCGCCACAAAAAGTTCCTTTACCCACACCGGACATCACGCTTCCTGTAACGATGGCGAACTTGGTCTTTCCCACTTGGTAACCATCTGGTATAGAAGAATAAGTCTCGTGTTCAATGGTTTTTTCAGATAATGATTTCTCTACCGTGGAAGACACACTAAAATACGTCTCTAAAATTTATAAGCTTTAGTTGTGATAAAATGTTTCCGATTTTTATCGGATTTATTAATAGACTAAAATTCTCAAATTCCCGGCGAAATTCCCATCTGGATTATATAACACCAAAAATTATCTGCCGAAAACTATCGAAACTACATCTTTATTCTTCAGCTTATGATCAGCAGACAATCTCATTTTTGTTTTTGCATCTAATCCAGTAATAAACTTTTCTCCCAGTTGAGTGTGGACTTTAAACGCAAATTCTTTCATCGTAGTGCCGTTCGGCACAAGGAATACATCTGGCAAAATGTTGCCATCTTTGTTAGTTAATTTATTCGCATCAGCGACCGGATAGACCGCAATGTAATTCAAAATTTCAAACACAGCTTTGTTCAAGCACTCTTGTACACCGGTAGAGCCATACTTATCAACCACTTCTCCTTTAATAAGCTCCAATACTTTTTTTTGTGCGGCATCCAAATTTTCAGTTAAACCGAATCCATTGCCACCATTGTAGTTAATCAGTCCCTTTTCTGACGCTTTCCTTAATGCTATTTCAGAGTCCGCACTTACAGGAACAATGCTTATGTATTTTACTTTTAATCTTTCGAAATTCTCCTGCGATTTTTTTAAATCAATCTTATTTGAAACTATCAGGATCGGTTTTGATTTTTCACGCAATCTTTTTGCAAATGATTCAATCTCGGATATGCTGCACTCATCTAGAGTTTGTGATAATTGTTCTCGTGTCACGCCCAAGCCACTTGATTGTTGTTGCAATAAATCTAAAATTTCCGCTTTTCCCGATGGCAACTTTTTTATTTTTTCGACATTTCGTTTTACAACATCGATGAACCAAAGATTAATTTCATTTTCTACAAACTTTATGTCATCTTCAGGGTCGTAGTTTTCTGTCGGCAGTCCTTCTGAATCCGTTGTCCCGGAAAAATCTACAATGTGAAGCAGAACTGCAGCTTGCCGTATGTCATCAAGGAATTGAAGCCCCAGACCTCTTCCTTCATGCGCACCAGGAACAAGACCCGCTATGTCCCATAATTTAATTGGGATATATCTTATTCCATCCTTGCAAAAACCTGTTCTCGGTTTACACTTGATACCGAATTCCTTTTCGGTACATTCAACCGTTACATAAGCGGCACCTTCATTCGGTTTGATAGTAACAAAAGGTCTGTTAGAAATCTCTACATCTATCATCGTAGAAGCTTTGAAAAAACTGGATTTGCCAGAATTGGTTTTACCGGCTAAAGCAACTTCAACCATAACAATTAACTGAAAGGGAAAGGATTAAAGAATTAGCTTTTGGCCATCGCGTACAGCTCTCTTACCATCTTCTCTATATTCTGTATCCTCTGGTTTATCGCCTCGTATTCAATCTTCAAGCTATCGACCTGCGTCAGCATCAAGTCAACTTTAGCTTTCAGATTTTCGGTTGCCACGTCTGTCGAGTAAGAAGGCTGATTAACAGGCGTATATTGAGGTGTGGAGTAGTCTGTCATTGGTGTCTCTTCCGGCGAAGTCCCTTTCTTCTTCCCGCCAAAAATCAGCCTGAAAGGAAATATAACAATGCTTCCTATTGTTCCAATAATGCCCATGTGATCATCTCATTACAGTCTCTGGCGCTATGCCCAATGTCCTCTCAAGCGCACGCTTCAGATCATTGATCTTTATCCTGCACTCCTCCATATAATTTCTTCTTATATCATTATAAAACGTTCTGAAATAGAGCCATCTGAGTGATTTGTAAAAACCGCTTCTAGACCATGGCGTATTTTCTGGCGACCTTGTCAATAGTTTGCCTGTCAACAGAATAAAAGCTTCGCCTTCTTTGTTAGGGTCCGACGGCTGTTTGCCCTGCACAGTTATCTCAGCCCAGACAACCGACCACATGTCATAACCTTTCCTAACAACGAACCTGGAAAAGAAATCTCTCGGATCAGAAGTGTTGTCCCATCTGAACTCCTTTTCATACACATCCTTGCCTCTGACATCAAATATTGCTCTTAAGAATTGCGGTATAGATGCATAGAGCTTGAATGGGTTCGGACCTTTGAAATCTATCCTTATCACCCGCTCAGGAGCAAGGCAGTCATCCTCAAGAATCCATGTTGGCATCCCATCACATCTTAGGCAGTATGTTAAAGAACGACCTTATCTCATCGCTGAACTGCAACAAGAGCGCACGGCAGTCTTCGACATATTTCTTTCGTATGCCTTGGTAGATGACCTTGTGGTAGAATGTTCTGAACATCTCATAAATCAGGCTCCTCTGCCATATCGTGTCCTGGGGGTATTCCGTTCTTATTTTCCCTTCGAATGCTATTCTTACAGAGCCCTCCTTGCCGAACTCCTTGCTTGGTCGTACTGTCCCATCAAGAGTTATTGTTACGTCCTGGAAAGTGTGCGAGTCCATGTCCTTTATCAGCTCGAATCTAACGTGAAAGCTCTCGCCGCCGGCAACCTTCTCCCATTTGAACTCCCTTTCCTGCACTTCTTTCTCTGTTATGTTGAACAATGAACCGAAAAGCTTGCGTATCTGGTCGTAAATAAGATGCGGGTTCGGGCCTGTATACTCCAGAGTGGCAGTCGGCCTTGGTATCAGGCAATAATCGTGGATTAATATTCTTGCTCTTGCGAATACTGGCAATCAATCACTGAATAGAATATGTGGTTTTAAACTAAAAAGTATATACAACCAAATAATAATATGGTCCTTCAGAGGATTTTCGGATGGCTGCTGGTTTTTGCTGGATTGTTTTTCATCATTGCGCTGCCTGGGATAATGTCCGGGCCCGGGAAATACGGCGGCTCTGGTGGCGGGTATATGCCAGGAGAATTTGCGCATACAATTGTTCTTATCGGACTGGTTCTTCTTGGCGTTGGAATTTTTCTATTGGTTAAAAGTTAATGAAAGAGAAATGCGTAATATAATTAATGTCGAACGTTGTCAAAGAGGATATATTTAGTTCCGATCCTGGAATGGGGATGAACGCAAACAACTTTGAAGGAGAGACAACTTTCGATCTGACAGGTCCTCTAGGTTCGTTGAGCGGACAGTATTACTCGTTGATGTTCGAGATGGGCAGGAGAGGATTCGCTGTTTTTAAGATCGAAGAAAGCATCGACGTCTCGCCTGTATTCAAGCAATACTACGATCTGACAATTCAGCAGAAACAGGCGCTGGAAGCGCAGGTTAAAGCCGGCTTGGGTCAGATAGCTACTGCCATCCATGATTACGAGTTGATATGGCATGATTTGAGAAAGTACAAGGAATACCTGGATTATTTCACCAAAATTGAAAAGGGTGAATCGATGCTCAAAAGCAAAAAAAAAGAGGAGAAGGAGGAAGGCGAGAAATCGAAAAAAGAAGGAACGCAGACGCTACGTTCTGTATTCATTGATCAAGTTGACGCCCATACAGGCGAAAGCATTGCATTGAGAACAATCACGACAAGATGGCCGACAATTATCGTTGACTTCATGCGGCTGGATGAGAAGGACCTCGATCAGAAAAAAATTGCTGACAAATACCATATATCTGAAGCTGAGGGGTCCATTCTAGCTACCAAAAACAAGCTTTTCATAGAATGGAAAGATAATTTATTCAAGCCGACAGTAAAGGAAAGGTATCAGCATGTCGTAAGGCTGGTTGAAGCAAGAAAGACATCGATACAAAGATATACAGAAATGCTCAAACCTGTTGTGGCAAGATTCAAGATACTTAACGATGCTTTGGAAAATCCCGGAGGAAGAGTTGTCCCGTGGAGGAGTTTCTTCCAGCCTGCGTCCCAAGCTTACTCGATGGACAGAACAAGAATTTGGGGTTTCCTGCCATTTGCCCCTGCAGAAAAATACAAAGTGACACGAGATTATCTTGATGAAATTCCCGCTAGAAAAGCTGGGTTTTCAAAGGCTGAGATAAAAGAAATCCAAGAATCTCTAAAAAAGAAATCTGAAAGTGCGGTTTTGAATAATTATGAGAATTTATTTTTGAGAGGGGAGGTCGGGGCATTGCCTGCTGAACCTTCTATAGATGAGATTGTTCGAAAATATGTCCCACAGGTGGAAAAATCTTATGGCGTGAAAATTAACATTACAGATGTTTTTGAAGCGAGGCAGCGCTTGAGTAATTTGTTCTTGAGAAAGGCAATGGAAACAATTGGCGGTAGGGCATACAGAAGGATAGGTGATCATGTGTCACCCGGTGTTACTTGGCAGTTCAGCCCATATTTTGTGTTTTTGGATATACCATTTCCTCGCACTGTCATCAGACTTCCTAATGGCTCTGAGCTGGAGGATGTGATGATAGAGAACATGACAGTCCAAGGCAGGACGCAGAATGTAATAATAGTTTGCTTGCTTGAAGTCATAGCACGCGAGAAGCAGTTGGAAAATTACATTCAGCAATTGGTTGGTGAGGTGGGCGGATCTGATTTAGTGCCTATAGAAGAACTGGTAAAACAGCAATATCCAGAGATTTTCGGAAACCCTGCAGGAAAATTAATGACAGGCACTGATATAGCAAAAGGAGTTAAAAAATTCAAATGGTTTCTAGGTGACTTTATGGAAATGATTGGGCGCAGATGGGGGGTACATTTCGACTGGTTGCGTGCACGGGGACCTTACGAGTTTGCTATGGATGACAGGATAGCAGAAGTGATGCAACTGGAGTCGATGGTGCAGGGATATTGGTTTATTGTAAGATACCTGCAGAAAGGTGCTGGTGTGCCTGGAATAAAGGTGTAGCCGTGGCATACTATTTGACAGTATCCAGCGGTATCGGAAGCATTGGAAGAGATCCTAATTTAATGGGATTGGGAAAAAAGATTCCTTCCATCATAACTTATGGCGTTAATGTAGTGCAGGCTGACATGGAGACGTATACTTCTGCCGAATTGTTCGAACCGGAAGTTGAAAACCTGGTCAAAAGATTTGTCGAGGACTTGGGGCTCAAGTGGGTGATGCATGGCGAAATTGGCCAGACAGTAGCATTTGAAACCGCGCAACAACAAGTTTGGAGACAGGCACACAGACGATTGCACCAGTATATGGATGCGATGTATGACAAGTTTGTCAAATCAAAAGACATGAGCAAATATTTGCCTGGTTACATCGACTTTCACATTTCGAACATGATGTCGATTGGATATTTTGCTGAAAGATTTAGATTAGCCGGAACTATTATGCTCGACTTTTTGGGAAGAAATTCATGGACAGACCTTTTAGATGAGAATCCTGATTTGAAAGCATGGTTTAAAAAAGAAATATTGTTGCTAGTTTATGGAAGAGAAGTCCCTATTGCGATCACAAGCACAGAAGATGTCAAGAACAGGATGGCTTCAGAGATACGTAGGACGAATGCTAGAAATTATGCGGTTGCCCATCCGCAAGAAGTGCAAGAAATCTCTCAAGACCTTACAAGACAAGGCATTGCACCAACAGAAGATTCTTTGTTCCAAGAAATATTGAGACGCCATCCTGACTTGAATCCCACACCCGAACAAATTCAAGATGACATATACACAGAATGGGAAGAAGCAACTGCAATACGATTTATAAAAGGCGCCATAACAGACGAAGAACTGGCATATGTCCTAGTTGCAAAATATCTTGAGTTTAAAAAAAATGATCCGAAAGAACCTTTGTGGAAGATGTATTTCCAAGACAGAACAATGGAAGACCTTGAAAAAAAATGGTCTCCAAAAAAGCTGGTTGATACAAAAACGGGGGAGATATACCTCGATCCAGAAATAGTCGCAATGGTTTCAAGCAGGTATGTTCTAGGCCATTTTGAGGCGAAGATTCTGAAAGAATATACGGCCGAGATGTTGAAGAAATTTCCAGATAGGGAAAAAGACAAGTTTTATGAAAAAACTGCGATTGAAAAGTTAAAGGAAGTTAAAGTGCAGTTGGTTTTCGAGAACCCGGAGTTGAGCGAAGGCCAGATAGAAGGCCTGCAGAGAATTATCCGTGCTGAACACATGTATTATTTTGCCAAGGCCGCAGAACAGGTTTTCAAGACAGATCGTATAAAACTTTTGATAGATCTCAACCACTGGCTGCATAATGCCATTGACCCGGGGAAAGAATTCGAGCAAATGAAGAAAGACGCACCTGATTTTGGGAATTATGTCAAAGCTGTACACATATACGAACCATTACCGATACATTGGCACAATCCATTTGAGATTCCATCGGATCAGCAGTTCAAAATCTACCGCTGGTTGTACCAATTGAGAGGCATCGGATTCAAGGAGGGTTATCTCGTATTCGAGAGGGGAGGCGGGCAGAACCCGTTAGAGATCACAAGGACTGCCGTATTAGCATTGAGAGAAATAATAACTAATCTTGACAAAGGCGTGGAACCTGGCAA
>JACOWB010000015.1 GCA_016177025.1 Candidatus Aenigmatarchaeota archaeon | reverse complement strand
AGGTTTTGTATTACCACAGTGTCGTTTATGACATCTATTATTGAGAATGAGGTTGATGTTATAGATGTAAGTGTGCCTGACATGATTGTATAGGCCGTCACAGACAAGGCGATAACAATTATTAGCATCAGAATGACCGCGATGACGGTGGAAATGCCTTTGTCCATATTAATTATTTATTTTCTTTTTAAATTGCAACTGATGCCGCTGGGTTACTTTGTTTTTTGAGCCACGCGAATCCGAATTCGCTGATAAATAATGTCGAAAAATCTCAATAAATCAGAGACAGAATCTTCAATTATCTCCAATCAAGAGATACCTTTTTTAACTCACCCGGCTTAATTTAATACAACAGGAGGTGCCAAAGAGTGAAACAAATGGGTGCTCTGGACTGGTTAGTGTTTGCCCTGCTTGTGGTAGGAGCACTAAACTGGGGTCTAATCGGCATTGCGAACATCAACGTAGTCGAAACGATCTTCAGCTTCAGCAGTCTATTGCTCAAAGCAATCTACATCCTAGTAGGATTAGCCGGGCTATGGAAGATTTACAAAGTTCTAATGGCCAAATAAACTTTACAGATTTTTTATTTTTTACAATTCTTTTCAAACGCTTAAACCGAATTCCTTCCTCGCAACATCCCTCAGGATTCTTACAAAGTTCACAAGCTGGCTTTTTTTCACAGCAACAGCGCCGACAGACTTGAACTTGCTGCTCGCCCTTATCAAGTGGTCATGCTTTGTCTGGTTTATCCTAACAAATTCTTCTTCAGATTCGTATCGAGGCTGTTTGAAAACATCAATCCAGAGCTTGTCCATGTCGCTCAAATCAATCCTACCGACAAACTTGCTCGGGCCAACAGAATAGTATATCTTCGCAGGTCCTTTCTCGTCATAATTAACCTTCTTCTCAACCAGCATCCTCTCAAGCAATTTCGTCACGGTGTGCCTGTTAAGATCCAATTTCTTGGCAATATCATGTATGGTCAGCCCTCTGACACTTTCATTCAGAGTTTCAAAAATTCTTTTTTGATTTTTTGTGTCGTACTCAACTTCTTTAGTAGTTTTAAATTCCATTTAATCACCTAGATATACCATATATTTTAGGGTTTATAAAGATTGTGGATTAGTGTATATGAACTAAATAACGAATTTCCGAGTGTTTCAAAGCAATACAGATTTCATATCTTTCAAATAAAGCGTATTTTGTCTTCTTTCCAAAACATGTGGGAAATGAACCTACGATATCCTTAAATACTACTAAAGTCTAACTAATAGATAGACATTAAATAATAACAAAAGGAGGTTGATAAAAATGTCAATAGTTACTGTACTAAAATTCGACGGTTTGTCCAGCCCGTGGCAAGCTGCGAAATCACTCGACGGGCAAAAAATGAGCGACAGCTGGTTGACTGCCTTCGTGAGCAAGTACAACAGGAACGAGGTTGTCGTGAACTACTGGGTGTATGAGGATTTGGAGAATGACATAAAGAAAATCTTCGACGAGAACGAGAGCCTGGAGGTTGTATCCTACCTCAAGCAAAACGGCAAGACGCGTGTGCTGAAAAGAATCTACTGCTACCTGAACACGATGATGAAAACTTTGGAGATTTACACAGGTTCGGAAGACAAGATAGAAGCGATAGTGGCGACGATAGAGAGAATATTGCAAATAAAGTTGGACAGGGTGGTTCTGACTTCCGAGGAATTGCAAAACATCTACTCGCAGCATTCGAACGAACTGAAACAGGTGATGTTCAAGAATGTCGAGGGGCTTTTCTACGAGATCCTTCGCGGGAAATACCTTGAGAACAACGACAAGTTCAAGAGACACATGGATAAATTTCCCGAGAGCCTGCGTGTCATCAGCTTCCGTCCGAGGATCAAGTTCCTGAACGGATACAACAAGTACCAAGTGACTTTGAATGGGGATAGGGGGACAATGAGATTTTCCTCACCCAACGAACAATTTGACTTCAGGCCAAGAATAGAGGTGAGGCAGCTTACTTTCTTGATAGCTGCCACTCTTGGTTTTCTTGGGTGATGGAGAGATGCAAAGGAAAACTGAAGAAAGGCTAGAGAGAGAATTTTTAGCTCTGCCACTCCACCATATAGACACTTCAATAATTCTTGAGAAATCGACCACACCGAATGGAAGAGCATGCACTGCATATCTGAACCTAATCAATCAGAAATATAGAGGAAAGATTTCGATTCCAACACTCGGTGAACTCACCCTTCGCTTAATCGCAATATCCGACTATTCAAAGAGAATCGATTTTTTCGAAGCTATTTACAATCTGATACAAACCAAGAAAATTGGACTCTGTGGCATCCAAGATGCCGATCAAATATCAAAAAACATCAAAGATAAGGACGATAGAATAACGACCACTGACAGACTTATTCTAGCTTCAGCAATCGGAGATAATGCACAAACTTTTGTAACACTAGATGAAAAATTAATTCATAATGAAATATTAGAAAGTGCATTTGGAATCAGTATAATGCACCCGAAAGATTTGCTCTAGTCGTATTTCAATTTTTTACTCGCCTTTTTAAGCGCATCAAAGGCGCCGCTTTTCAAGGCTTTTCTATAAGCGCGATTCAATTCAGGTTCGTCAAACATTTTTTTGATTCTCATAATAATCACCATTCTACACTTTTATGATATTAATTATTTTCGATTTCGGTAATTTATACTTGAGATAACATCCTCCTTTCGAACTGTGTCTTTTTCCGTATCTGTATCCCCACCACGTTTTTCTAACAATAACTACACCGTTAAATAAGCCGTTAATTTTCTTTTTGCTAAGCTTCTCTTCAGATGTGATTATTTTCTCTTTTGTGAAATAGGTGAATGACATTAGTTATCCGTCATTCGCTCACCTCTGTAGTATGTCTGTTGAAAAGGAAAACATCACTTTTAATAGCTGTGACAAGATATTCATTGTATTATTATAATACGCTGATAAAAGTCCAAGTAGCATTTTGCCGAGTTTGGTAACGCCCACTTTCTTGAATCCCTCTTTTTCTATTATTCTTATCAGCTCCAACTGTTCTAACACCTTCAAATCAAGCTTCACGGTAGACAGCGGGATTTTCTTTTCCGCCGAGATTTTTCTCGAAGTTGCAGTTATTGATCTTGATCTATCCTTGCTGACAGAATCCAAAACCATCAGTTGTTTTTTGCTGAATCCTCTGACCAAAAGTCTTCCTAATTTCTTTTCTTGGTCCTTAGATAGTTTAAGAGGCATTCGGCTCACAGGAATGAAATCGTTTTAATCAATATTAAAGGATCAGGGCAGGCGAGTCTGACTACAATACATTTCTTACGCCATTCGTAAATCTTTTTGCGTCTGTAGCTCAGCAGGTACGAGCAACCGACTGTTGATCGGGAGGTCCCAAGTTCGAGTCTTGGCAGATGCGCTCGGAAGAGATGAGCTGTGTTTCAGCTTGAAAGCGGTTGAGACATCGAACCCAAACACTTTGTCTCGTAAAACAAGAGGGAAAGAAACCGCGTCTTCCATTATATGAGATGGGTCCGTCCAGAATCGAGAATTGAAAAGGCACTGTCCTAACCACCTTTTCTGTCGACATAATAATATCTAAACAACCTTCTTATCATAGACACGTGTTCACGATATGAAACAAGCAATTTCCAGTTAAAAGCAGATGTATTTTACTTCAGATGCTTAAATGTAGGCTTAGGTTACCTCCTTCACAAGACATGTGGGAAATGACCCCCTCCGAAAGTCGGATATATCTCTTCTACTAAATTCTATAGAAAACCGGAAGGTGATGTTAAATGGATCTGTCCGAAATCATACCAGATAAAATCAAAAATGGTATTGATAACTGTATAGTCGAAAAGCAAATTGAAGCAGAGTGGATATTAGTAAAATTCAGATTTGAGAGTGGAAGGACAGGTTCAGTAAAATTAAAACGTTTTATAAATGAACGAATATTTTTCTTTGGACTTGGACTATTTGCTGGTGAAGGAACTCGGAAAAGGAGACCAAGTAATATAAAACGAGGTAATTCCGTTGAATTAACAAACAGTAACCCTTTATTTATTCAGTGCTTTATGCAATTTTTAGAGGAACTGGGATTTAGTAAAGAAAAACTTAAAGCTAGGATACAAATTTCTTGTAAGGCAAGTGAACTTAATAAAATGAGAGAAAGATCATTAAAATTTTGGCTAAATGCCACAAATATACCAAAAGAGAACTTTAATAAACCAAACATTCGAATAAGAACACAGCCGAAACAAAAATCTGAATTCGGAAGTGTAGCTGTTACTTTATTTTCACAACCATTATGGCGATTACTAGAGTTTTGGATTCAAGATAGAAAGTTAATAGATGGGTCCGAGCGGAATTGAACCACTGTTTGCGCCTAGCTTCCTAGAGTTGTAAGGGCACTGTCCTAACCACTAGACTACGAACCCGTATGATAAATAAAACTTTCACTATTTAAAAATATGATAAGAAAGCGAATACAGAGAATTAAGGAATGGTAATTCATGAAAGTAATAATTTATTCTATCCCGACAGTAAACGAACTCATCGCCATGCAAGATGAGAAAGATTACAGCTTCGTATCAGATATGGCTTGGGAGTTTTATCTGAAAGAAATTAAATAATTGTATGAAAAATCAGGAAATAAAATATCTGAAACATGCTATCGAACTTGCAAAGGAGTCTGTTAAGAAAGGAGGGTTTCCTGCGGGCGCAGTTGTTATAAAAGGTGGAAAGGTTGTATCAGAAGGAATAAGTATAGGTAACATACTTCACGATCCTACTAGCCATGCTGAAACAGCTGCTATAAGGGAGGCATGTAAGAAACTTAATACGAGCAATCTAGAAGGTTGCACTTTATACGAATCTCTTCAATCATGCGTAATGTGTTTTTCAGTCGCTTATTGGGCAGGTATATCTAGAATTGTATATGCCAGTAAGAAGACATCAGAGATGATTTCGAAGTTTTATTATGAAGGATCTACTGATAACAAAAAATTGAATAAAGAAAATAATAGAGAGATTGAACTAATTTATGTACCCGACTTAGGGAAAGATTCTTTGGACATAGTTAGAGAGTGGGAAAATTCTAATGATATCAAGACAGAGGACTAGACAAAAAAACCAATTTAAAGAATTTCTGAATAAAACAAGACAAATTTGAGTTCTACTGAACCATACGAGATTTATTTTGCCTCCTTCACAAAACATGTGGGAAATGAACCCCTCCGAAAGTTGGATATACCCATTTTTGTAAATTATAAAGTTTGTGACAAAAATGGAACAAGAATTAAAAATAGAACCGTCTGAAGATTTAGCATATTGGGTAGGAGTAGCACAAAGCGATGGTTGTTTATACAAATATCTAGACAGAGGAAGAACAGTCCAATTTCGTATAGTTTTTGGTGTTCATCTCAAATCTTTGCCAATGTTAAAGAGGTTTAGGGACATATCAAAAATACTCCTCGATCGTGACGGAAAAATAATAAAAACAAAGAAAGTTGAGTGGGTATATCATATAGGAGTAAAATCATTATTACCTTATTTCGATAAACTAGATATAAAATTTGGAAAATTTATTCCTCCAGCGTGGACTTTAGAAAAATCTGAATTTTTCGGAGCTTATTTAGCTGGGATAATAGACGGTGATGGTACTGTAGGAATAAAAAGACCAAAATACCCTCAGTGTCTTATCTCTATAACTAGCGGATCTATACAAATAGATTTAGAAAGAGCAATAAAAGATGTCATGAAATGTTCGGTTTTCCAAATGGAACATTATCAAAAACGCTTCATAAAAAGTCTAGGGCGTATTGTCGAAGGAAAATGGTGGCATCTGGAGTTTTGTGTATCTTCAAAAACAGCCGAATTTGTTTTAGAACACATATTACCTCATTTACAATTAGAATATAAAAAGGAAAAATTGGAAGATTTCATTCTTAAAAGGTACCTATCAATCGTAGAAAATTAGTAGCGGGTGCTGGAATTTCAGGAGTTTTACCCCATTTGAACCAGCGACCTCAAGGTCTCCCACAGCCTATGAGCCATCCGCTATAAATTTGCGAGCACTCCAGGCATTGAGGTTCTTTCGAACTTGCTCTAACCCGCTTCTTCAGTATTACCAACCTATCCTTAAATTATTTAAAGAGCTTATGTATTTCTATGAAAATTCGCCACGATGTACAAGCTCTTCTTTTCGACGAAATCAACGGTGAGAAAAAAGTTTTCCTGATAAAATTTTACGATCCTACAAAAAAGCGTGATACATGGCGACTAGTTAAAGGTGGAGTTGAAGAAGGAGAAACTGACGAACAGGCTATGAAGAGGGAAATAATGGAAGAAGTCACTCTAAAAGATGTTAAAGTGTTGGATAAAGTCCATGATTATGAGTTTGATTTTAAGGATACACATCATATTGTTTCGACTTATCTCGTCAAAGGCAACATCAACGAGACTCCGAAATTGAACTGGGACGGCGACAGGGAAATTGTAGAATCAAAATGGACGCTGCCATCAGAAGCATTAAAACTTTTGTTCTGGAAAGGCGAAAAAGACGCAGTCAAACTTTTAAAACAAACCTGCTCTTCCCGAATTTTCTCTTCCCGATTTTCAGCAGATTAACACTATCAAGATGATTCACATAATCCCTGAACATTCTTTTTGTTATTGGTGATTCAACGGTTTCCTCATAGATTTTATACAGTTCATCGAATGTTAGATTATTCTTTTTGTTATTTACAATATCAACAATTATTTTTTCTACATCGGTAACGTTCTCTTTTAAAATCTCGGGCTTGATTTCACCGACAGTTTTCAAAACTTTCTTCACATGAACCACTTTCACTCCGTCACTATTTTCTTTCTCGGCCAGTCTCCCGGCTTTCATCAAGCATTCAAGCCCAACCCTAACATCACCATTTTTATTTATAGCATGCGCAGATGCCAGAGCAACAACGCCTTCTTCCACAGAATAAAATCCATAATCAACTCTTTCCTGTAAAATGTTTTTCATCTCTTGTAATGTGTAAGGTCTGAATTCAATCTCATCCAAGCTTAGGCTGCTCATTATCCTTGGTTCCAGATTGGCAAAAACATGAGGGTTGTTTGAGATGAATATCACTCCTATCGGGTTTTTCACATATTGATTCAACCTAAGCAGGTCATACAAAACTTTTTGGTCCTTGTATAACAGCTGGTCAACTTCGTCCAGACATATCAGTAACGACTTCTTCGATTTTTCTAAAGCTTCCGTCAGGCGTGATATGACTTCATCTTTAGCCCATCCTCTTCTTTGGACGAACATGCCAAAATCAGAAACGATTTTCGTCAATATAGATAGTGATGTGTTATAATCCCAGCAGTTCATGTAGATTGTCTTTATTCCCGAATAATCTTCGAATTCTCGGAAGGCGTATTTCGATACAGCCGTTTTACCTATACCTGGCGCACCGAAAACAAAAGTATTTTGCGGTCTTCTTCCTTTGCTTGCGGGTAGAAGGTTATCGGCTAGTTGTTTTATTTGATTTTCTCTATGTGGAAGTATGTCTGGCAGATATTCTGCAGAAAGAACTTCTTCACTTTTGAATATCGAGTCTGACACCATAATTAATTGTAGAGGTTAACTATTTTTATCTTCTTAGTGCTTATGTTATGTTAATGTGAAGTACATCCTTCTGTTAGTTTTTCCTTTGTTCTCAAGCTTTAGTATTTCAATTTTTCCAAGCTCGTTAAGATTTCTGACATGATTCCCACCATCAGCTTGTATATCTATGCCTTCAATTTCGACGATTCTTAGATTTTCCACGTCAGGAGGCAGAGCTTCCAATAATTTAATTATTCCAGGAATCTTCATTGCTTCTTCCCTTTTCATGAAATAGGACTTTACTTGTGCGCCTTGTTTGATTAACTCGTTTGCATTCCTGACGTATGCAGTAAACTTTTCTCTATCAAAATCTTCAAGGTTGAAGTCTATTCGTGATTTTTCCAGATCAAGATTCCCGCCACTTATCAACGCACCAATTTCCTTGTGAATTATGGACGATAATAAGTGGGAGGCGGTGTGCATTTTCATCAAACGATATCTTCTATCCCAGTCTATGAGTCCTTTTATTTTATAATCAATTTCCAATCCTTCTTTATCCACCTTGTGCAAGATTTTGTCGCCATTCTTTATGACATCAGTGACATTAAACACTTCGCCATTGAAAATCAACTTGCCGGTGTCATTCGGCTCTCCCCCACCTGTGGCGAAAAATGCAGTAGAGTCCAGTTCAACGAAACCATTTTCAACAGAGACCACAATAGCTTCAAATTCTGTCATGTAGGAATCTTCCCAATAGAGCTTCTTTGTCATAAAGCGGCCCTCAATTTTTCAATCACCTCTTCTTTCCCCCTTTCTATTACATACGGTCCTAGTCTTGGTCCCTTGTCCGAATTCACCAGAATATTATAAACTAATTTGAAAAATTCTTTCATGTCAACATCATGCTTCTTTACCAAATCAAAAATTCTTACCTGCATGTTTTCACCATCATCTTCTTCTTTAATAATGTTAATCAATTCATGGATTACGAATTTATGTTCTCCGATGACCAGTGGCTTGACTTTAGCGACATTAACAAATTTCTTTACCCATGCAATTACATAAGGCAATCGTTTTTCAATCTCTATTCTAACATTTTTCGATGGTCTGCCCAAATGCCCGAACTCTCGCAATTTTTTCATAACAAATTCGATTTGATTCTTTTCAGGCAGAATTTTTACAATCTCAACCAGTATATCGTACGGTACAACCAACACGATTTTTTTGTTTTTGTTACCAACAACAGAAAGTTCATATGCTCTTTTGTAATTATTGTCCTTTCTTTTATCTTCTGTGGTATCTTTTCCAAAGAATATCCTTTCAGCTTTATCGAATTCGTCAAATAATTTTGGAACCATGGCAGACAGTTTAATGTCCTTTGCGATAGTCAATCTACCCTGAAACATCCAATAGCGTAAATGTGCAGGCGTCATGTAGTTCAACATATCACTGACCGTTATGACATTCCCCCTGCTTTTGCTCATCTTTTCTCCGTCAACAAGAAAATGTTCGTAGATTACAGGATATGGTGGTTTCCATCCCAGAATTTTAACAATTTCTTTAGCAGTATCCCAGCTTCCTCCAGCTGCGGCATGCTCTTTTCCAAAAGGTTCGCAAGTTGCCTTAAGAAAAACCCATCTCGCAGGCCATTCTACTCTCCATGTCAGCTTGGCGTTTCCATTTAAAATCGATGTTTTACTTTTATTTCCGCATCCAGCCACGGGATTTTTTTTATGAAGCAAAATTTCTTCCGGATTGCACAAATACATAACCTCAGACACCTTAGAGTCGTATTCCAAGATTTTAGTTGTCGCGATTTTACCGCATTTCTGGCAAATGACATCTACAGGATACCATTCTTCTGGCAGTGGTAAAGTCCGGAACTTGTTTATTATTTGAGCGATTTCTTTTCTTTTTTCCATTGCTAATTTCATTACATCATTGTACATGCCGTTTTTGTACATTTCTATACCTAGTAAAACTTGTGGTTTCACACCAACACTCTCAAGTTGCTGCAGGAATTTTATTTCAAAATGTTCTGTAAAATTTTTATGGCATCCCCAGAAATCAGGAATATTGCTGGCAGGTATGCCCAAATAATTCTCCAATTCTTTCGGCAAGTCAGCCGGTACAGACCTAAAAGGGTCCATATCGTCTGAAATCCACGCAAGTTTGACAGGCTTTTTCAAGCCTTTCACAGCCAGTCTTATGGCATCTCCTCTGATGACATCATTCGCATTCCCTATATGAGGGTCGCCGGACATGGACGTCCCGGTAACTATAACTTGCTCCCTGACTTTCCATTTATTAACTATTTCTTTGGCGATTGTGTCCGGCCAGAATTCGTATTCTTGTTCTTTTCTTCCCACCATATAATCTATATGAGGATTCTAAAAATTAATCCAAATAAACCAGAGAAAAAGCTGACAGCTCTGGCAGTTGACATTCTGAAGGGTGACGGACTTGTTGTATACCCGACAGACACATTATACGGAATTGCGGGAAACGCGTTAAGCAAGAAAGCTATCTTGAGGGTTTACAGCGCTAAAGGCAGAAACTTCAAGAAGCCATTGTCAATTGCATTTCATTCATTGTCACAAGCCAAGAAATATGTTAGATTCAATCCACTCGCTTTAAGACTTGCCAAGATATTTTTACCAGGGCCATTAACAATTGTCTTACCGATGAGGTATAAATTTCCAAAAGAATTAACTGGTTCAAGAAATGTCGGTATAAGAATTCCTGACAACAAAATCTCACTTGAACTGATTGAAAAATTCGGATATCCGATAACAGCTACAAGTGCAAACACTTCTGGTAATGCAGACCCTATTACTGCGAAAGATGCTATTGTTCAGATAGGTGATAAAGTAGATTTGGTTTTGGATGGTGGAAAATGTAAATTAAAGAAGCCGTCTACTGTTATCGAGGTTATAGATGATAAAATTAAAGTTTTGAGAAGAGGTGTTGTTTCTCAGAAAGCATTAATGAAATAAAAAATAAAATATAATTATGAAAGCGATTTCCACAGTCATAGCTTCTATTCTAATGCTGATGATTACCATTGCACTAGGCGGGACAACTTACCTGTATGTATCAGGCGTTTTCACAGGCAAAACCGCAACATCGTTTGAAATAATCGATTCTATTAATGATACAGTAACAATAAGAAATTCTGGTACAGAGCCGATAACAACTTTTTCTAGCGCTACTCTAGATGGTAGTTCAGCAGTTTATAGAGTTTCTACTCAAGATTCTGCATTGATTGCTTATTGGAGATTTGACGAAGGGTTTGGTAGTACAGTACAAGATTCTTCTGGCAGTGGTAATTCTGGCACAATCACTGGTGCGGGTTGGAGAGGTGGTAAATTTGGAAGCGCGCTTGATACCACCGGATCTAGCCAGTATGCTGAAAGGGACTGGCCAGATTTTACAGTCACGACTCTAACAATAGAATTTTGGATGAATCCTGATA
The DNA here is from genome assembly GCA_016177025.1 of Candidatus Aenigmatarchaeota archaeon. GTDB lineage: Archaea > Aenigmatarchaeota > Aenigmatarchaeia > CG10238-14 > SCSR01 > JACOWB01. Next base: position 4,419 of record JACOWB010000015.1, on the reverse strand, counting down.
TCGTATTTGGCGCTATTGATGGTTGTATAGGAAATTGTTATCGAGATATAGTCGGAATTTATGGCCATGATGATCGTACTCGTTTCCATTTAGAGCACGTTGATAATAGCATCATATGGTACGGTGTATATGGCGCGGGTAATTTAGATTCAAATGTAATCCCCACAGTAGGTCAATGGTATCATGTTGTAGGCACGAATGACGGCACTACTGCAAGAGTTTATGTAAACGGTGAATTAAAAAATAGTGGAAACAGAGGAGCAAGTGACACTGCACGTAGTTTAGTAGCTGGTACCGATAGTGAAATTTTCGATGGAATGATCGACGAAGTCAAAATATATACAAGAACTTTAACTGAACAAGAAGTGAGAGCCAGTTATAATATAGGAGGACAAATAAATCCAGGTCAAATAGCAACAATGAAGGTTTATGGTCTTTCAACTAAAGGGACACATACTCTAAGATTATGCACATCAAGCATATGCAATACAGCTTACCTAACAATCAATTAGAAATGGGCTCGCTGGGATTTGAACCCAGATCAAAAGCTAATTGCTAGATATCCGCAAGCTTCCGTCCTATCCAGGTTAGACTACAAGCCCAAGGTACTAACTATAAAAATCTCACTTTTATAAGTTTAATAATCGAATTTGAAAAAGGTCGGTAAAACTGGAAGAGAAACTGATATGCACTTCATGCGGGACAAACGTTTTCGCGAAAAAGAATTTTGTCAGGTTCAACTGCCCAAAATGCAACAAGGTTGAAATTATAAGATGCAGCACGTGCAAAAATCTCGGCACGAAATATATTTGCAGCGACTGCGGTTTCGAAGGTCCTTAGATGGCACAGGTTATTGTCACGTTCAAAGTCATGCCCACAGGAACCGATGTAGATTTGGATGAGATGGGAAACGAAATAAAGAAAGCTGTAAATTCTGTTAGAATGAGCCGCGAGCCGATTGCATTCGGTTTGGTGGCATTGAACGTTACAGTAGTTATGGAAGACGAAGGGGGGCAGCTTGATGCCGCAGAAAAAAAGATCACGTCAGTCAGTGGCGTTGCAAGTGTCGAGACAACCGAAATAACAAGAGCGCTTTAGACAATTCCAGATACAAAAATCTGATGCCTGTCCTTCTCCTGCAGTTCGTCCATTATCCTCCTGATAATCATCCTCTTCGGGTCTGTCAGCATTGGAACCCGTGAATGCAGTTCGCCGAAGCTTTCGAACGGCTTCTTCCTCCTTTCGCTTAGGATTTCCCACAGGTGCTTCTTTCCTATCCCCGGCAACAATTCGAGCGAATGCATCCTTGTGGTCAATGAAGTCGATTTGTTGAAGAACTCGACAAACCTCTTTTCATCAGCCGTGACAAGGTCGTTCACCACCTCTTCCAGGACGTCCTTTGCGTAACTTGTCAGCTCGCTGAAAGCTATCTTGCTTCTGATGTACTTCACTTGGTCGCGTTTGCCCTCGCCAATATAAAGCTTGTCCTTCGACTTGATGCTTACTTCTTCCTTCACCACAACCTCCAACAAACTGAAGTATTTGTCGCCTACGCCTTGAGCTACAGGCTCTGCCCTCCTGTCGCCAGCCTTGCCTGTGGATAGAAAATCCAATACTATCAAAAATTCATCTTTCGCCGGCATGGACACACCTTAACTATGCTTCTTTACAGCACTCAATACAGCATCTATTTCTTCATTGGTAAGCGAGGAATAGTCCTTGTGCAGCACGGCCCTCAAGTCGTCCTTGTCTTCCGGAAGGAAGTTGACTACCGCGAAAATTTGTCTGTCTCTCAGTCTCTCTATTTTTTTCAGCTCAGCCGCTAATTCGTCCGATTTGGCCGCGTCAAGCTTTACGAACTTTCTCAATATCTCCAGACTGTTCTTCTGCTCGTACTTGAGCTCGGTCTCCTTCTCCCTAGATTCGAGGAATTCCTTCGCCTTCACATCTGGTATCAATTCTTCAGACACTATATCCAAAATTATCACCGTTTACTATAGTATTACTAAACTCGCCCTTAAATAGCCTTCAAATGCTCGGGTCTTGATATTATCATTTTTCTGCTGTTCCCGACTTTAATCTCGACAACATAGCTGTTGCCCCTCCTGGAGACTATCTTTCCTATCGCTCCTTTGAACTTGGGGTAGGGCATGCCTTTGTGGCTGGACGGTTCATGCTCTATCGCAACACCCTGATGCTCTATCGCAACACCCTGTCCCATGCCAAACTCCTGCAAGAACTTGGTTATCGGCGGCCTGGCGCTCGGCGACTGCCTTAATTTATGCCTTGTCTTAACCCTGAATCCTTTTGACTTCCTGACCATCTAATCACTGTGTACCTTTATCACGCATTTGAAAGCTTAAAAATTTGATTTTAATTAGAATGACTATGAAAAGAGTGGCGATTACAGGTGCAAATGGTACAATAGGAACAGTACTTAGAAGAGGTTTAGTTGGTTACGATATAACTCCTATTGATTTATCAGAGACAGACGTGAGAGACTACGAGCGACTTCTTGAGGTATTTCCCGAACATGATGTTGTAGTTCATTTAGCATGGAATGGAAAAACTGAAAATTTCAGAAGTGGTAATATAGACCCTAATAATAATTTGATGACTTTCAATGTTTATAGGGCCGCAATAGAAACAAAAGTTCCGCGAGTTGTAATGGCAAGCTCTATTCATGCTGACAGTTTCTACAAATGGAGTGGACCAGAATTATTAACTCCAGATACACTAATCGGACCTGATAGTCCATATGGCGCAAGCAAAGTTTTTATGGAAGCTTTAGGGAGATATCATGCACAACAAGGTTTAGAAGTTGTTTGTATTAGATTCGGTGGAGTGAATCCAAGAGATACTCTGGAAGTTGAAGAGGAAGGTTATAATAAAGTTTGGCTCAGTCATGGAGATTGTGTAGCATTAGTTAGAACTTGTATAGATACACCAAAAATACCCAACAATTTTCTAATAATATACGGTGTTTCTAATAATTCGCAAAGAGTTCACGATTATTCAAATCCATTAGGTTGGTTACCAAAAGATGATGCAAATGGAATGAAATAAGTATGTAGACGATAACTAATCTTTACCTGTCCAAATTTTTATAACATCCAAACTTAACTTTTTAACTTTATTCTCTAGCAACTCGCTAGCATTCGGCTGTGTCCTTCCCTCGTCACCTGTGATGAGTTCCTTTATGTAAAGCCCCGATTCCGCCCTAACTTTGAATTGCATTTTTTTATTACCAACAATTTTGTAAGAGAACCTTTTAACACTTCTCTTCCTCATTTTGTCAGCGCGCCTGTGTCTAACACGCAGGGGCGTTTGTTGCATTATGGGCTCCTTGGTTATAGTCTTCAAATTCTTAAACAGTTTTTTATCGATTTTGTTTTTAAACTCAACATCAACAATGTAAGTTTTGTCTATCCTGTCAGTCTTCAGTTTTCTGATAACATTCTTTTCTACAAATTTCAAGCCCCTCACGTTGACTTTTTTCGATTTGTTTATTTTTCTCTCCATTTCCCTCAGCTTGATTTTCCTTTTGAGAGGTTTCACAATCTCAATCACAAACGGTCTCCAGCCCAGATTTCTGGCGTCTATATCCTCTCGTCCAGCTCCGTGAAATGCCGAGTTCTTACTTTCTGCGGCTTTCAACAAGGGGGTTTCGATTATTTCCTGAACCGAAGTTTTGTACAGCTTGCCCACACCCTTGCAGAATGTGCATCCTTTGCCATTGCATCTTGTGCATATCCATTTCGTCTGCGGTATCCCCCTTTCGAACTTCTGGTATTTCCCATAAATGTACAAGCTCTTTATGTGCACTCTGACGACATTCATATTCATATCAATGACAATTGTCACATCGGGGTTCATGAGATTGAATTTCTTTCTTGTCAGTTGCTCTATCTTTTTCCCAACCTCCCTATTGATTTCCGATTTAATTGTTTCAACGTCTTCTATGCCAGTTTTTTCCCACATAGACTCTTGTTTCCTCTCAAGCTCGCCCCGAACCACAGTCCCGATTAGAAATGTGGCGAATTCTATGCCCCGCACTTTTTTAACAATCTCATCCGCGATTTTATTTATTCCATCCTTGAAGAAGTTGTTGCACAAGACACAATTTTCTGGTTCCTTCACTTCACTTCCAGTCAATTTGTTGGCATATTCCCTTAAAATCTCTCCTCGTTCTGCATTAGTCATGCCGTGTCCGGCCATGCCCCATTGGCGACCTAGACAATTAGAGCACACGCCAAGCTTTAGAATCTCAAGTAACTTTTTCCTATTATCACTTTCTTCCAAAATTTTTGCAGGGAACTTCATAAATTGATTTAAGAACTATAATTTAAATCCGAATTGCTGAGCCAATTTCTTAAACTCCCCTCTCTGCAATCCTTTCATTCCACCCAAGGATCTGAC
>JACOWB010000003.1 GCA_016177025.1 Candidatus Aenigmatarchaeota archaeon | reverse complement strand
TCGTAACAATGGCTTGGATAGGAGTTTTAATGCCTTTCCCCATGTTTGGGTTCTGGGTGCACGGATGTCGAATATGTCGCCGCCAAGAATTATCAAATCGGAATCTAGCGATTTTTCTATAGCTTCTTCTGCATTGTCAAAGCAATCATTCTCTAGCTCTGAATTGTATGCGTATCCAAAGTGCAAATCCGATAGAACTGATATTTTCATACTACTAACCTGTAGATAAATTTATTTATCCGTAAACCTCAACTAAGCTTTTTAAATATCGCATACAATTACATAATGGGGAGTTGTGGGGACTATTGATAGAATAGTTTATGGACAAACTGTTCTTCCGATTGAAGCGGATGGTCGTACGATAAAGGTTAGATATTTTCGCATTCTTCCACCAAATATAAGTTACAAAGGCGGTGGAGACATTGTTTACGGTCTGTATTGTGAAGATGGACAACTAATTGCCGAACCTGTGGGCCGTTGTTACGGTTCTGGTCCCAACTATTTAGAAGTCGATCGTAATTCTGGCTCGGAAGACAGAAAATTGGTAAGGGCTTATGTACAAGATATGGTGAAAAAAGGAACTTTGCAATTGCCGCTCCTCGATGAAATCGGACCTGTTATTATAAGCAGAAATGGTCATGAAAGTTCAAGTGGACTGGAAAATAATCATCCTAAAAGGGATTATAGACAGTTGGTTTTAGTATAGATTTCTCTTTTTATTTTAACTCTTCTAATTAGTTAAATATGGCTGAACAAGAAGGTCTTACCGTAAAGAAGTCAAATGACTTTTCAGAATGGTATACTCAGATTGTGCAGAAAGCCGAGTTAGCTGACATACGATACAATGTTAAAGGGTTTGTTGTTTTCAGACCTTGGGCAGTAAAGACCATGAATAACATGTTTAAAGTGCTTGAGGACGAGTTGGAAGCCAAAGGGCATGTGCCTGCACTTTTTCCAGCTCTCATACCTGAATCGAATTTCAAAAAAGAGTCCGAGCATGTAGAAGGATTTCTACCGGAAGTTTTCTGGGTCACAAAAGTTGGAAGTGATGTTGAGAAACTGGAGGAACCACTGGCAATGAGGCCTACATCCGAAACCGCAATTTACAAAATGTATTCGATGTGGATAAGAAGCTGGAGGGATTTACCGTTAAAAATATACCAAAGGTGTCAAGTATGGAGATATGAGGGAAAGGCGACCAGACCATTTATCAGAGGCAGGGAATTTTATTGGATAGAATCGCATGACGCATTCGGTACAGAGAAAGAAGCACTCCAACAAGTAAAGGAAGACATGAAAATAACCGAGAATACCTTGTATAAGAAATTCGGAATACCATTTATATTTTTCCAGAGACCTGAACACGACAAGTTCGCAGGTGCTGTTCATACGTATGCGGCTGACACAATCATGCCAGACGGAAGAGTTTTGCAATTGCCATCAACACATTTGCTGGGACAGAATTTTTCCAAACCATTCGATGTAAAGTTCATTGACGATGACAAGAAAGAGAAGTATGTCTGGCAAACTTGTTACGGGCCTGCCGTGTCCAGAATATTTGCCGCTGTGATTGGGTTTCATGGGGATGATAAAGGACTTGTTCTGCCTCCTGAAATCGCTGCGGTACAGATTGTGATTGTGCCTATCTTAAAGGATGGTGACACGAAAGTTATGAAAAAAGTTGACGATCTGTATAAAAAACTCAAAGACAAGTTTTCTGTAACTATTGACAGCAGGAAAGAATACACGCCAGGCTGGAAGTATAATTACTGGGAGCTGAAAGGGGTTCCATTGAGAATTGAAATTGGACCGAAAGATGTCAAAAACAAACAAATGGTGCTTGTTAGGAGAGATACTGGAGAAAAAATCATTGCAAAAGAGACCGATGTTAAAAAAGTTGAGAGTATGCTGAAATCTATACAGAATAATTTGATACTGAAAGCTGACAAATACTTCAAGAAAAATATCTGTGAAATCAAGAAATTTGACGAATTGAAAAACGTCTTGGAAAAGAAGGGCGGCCTGATAAAGATAGAATGGTGTGGGAGGAAAGATTGTGCTGACGATATGAAGGAAAAGACAAATGGCGGTGTTATAAGAGGAAAAATATTTGACAAAGAAGAAAAACCAAAAAGCACATGCATCAACTGCAATAATAAATCAAAAGAAGTTGTGTACATATCAAAACAATATTAACTCATCATTGACCAAAATCTATTTAAAGCCAGCGGGATAATAAAAATTAACTGATTCTCGTGATGCCTTTGAGAGAAGAATTGAGCAAGCACATTGAAGTGCGGAAGACCGGAACGACAACGATGGGAATGGTGTGTAAAGACGGCGTTGTCCTAGCGGCAGAGTCAAAATCAACTATGGGATATCTGATAGCGAGCAAGGAATCTGAAAAGATAATGCAGTTGGAAGACCACATTGCAATGACTATTGCAGGCGCGTCGGGGGATGCGGAGTCTCTTGCAAGGTATATGAAGGCTGAATTGAAATTATTCGCGATAGAGAACCAGAGGAAGATATCAATCAAGGGTGCCGCCACACTTTTGGCGAACATTCTTCAGGGAAGCAAATATTATCCTTATTATGTCCAGTTAATAATTGCTGGTTACGACAGCACAGGAGCTCGCATATTCACTTTGGACCCATTGGGTTCGGTTGAGGAGGAAAAAAAATTCTTTTCTACAGGATCCGGTTCTCCTTTTGCATTGGGAGTTTTGGAAGATGCTTATAAGGAAGGAATGACAGTCGATGAGGCATCGAAGCTAGCGATGCGTGCAATAAAATCAGCGATAGAAAGGGATATTGGCTCTGGCGGAAAGGCAATGGACATTGCGGTAATAACAAAAGACGGCGTGAAGATAACCAGGTACGACTTGGACAAAATTGGAAAATAATTGATACTTTTCTTAGTGTTTAACATGGAAATTCTTGAAAGGGTAAAATCCTTACTGCCAAAAGAGGCTGTCAGTAGAGCTGAATTGGAAGGCAGCGAACTGATTGTCTACACAAAGGACCGTGAGTTTTTCAGAAATCACGAAGATACTGTAAAGCAGGTTGTTTCTCAGATAAAGAAAAGGATTGAAGTTCGCCCAGAAAAAAATCTTGTTCTTGATGAAGAAGCGACGAAAGAGAAGATAATGGAAATTGTTCCTGAAGACGCGAAGATAAAGGAAATTTATTTTGAACCGGAGAGGAGCATTGCAATTATCGCGGCGCAGAAGCCTGGGCTGGTTATTGGGAGGGGTGGGGAAACTTTCAGAGCTATCAGAAGCGAGACTTTATGGATGCCAAGAATAGAAAGAGTGCCGGCGATAAAATCCGACATAGTGGAAAGTATCAGGAAAGTTATCCACGCTGAAGTGAAGTTCAGGAAAGAATTTTTGAACAGAGTTGGAGAAACCATATTCAGTGACAGGAAATCAAGCCGCGACTGGGTTAGGATAATCGGCTTGGGTGGATGGAGAGAAGTCGGCAGAAGCGCGTCGCTATTGGAAACGCCAAAATCGAAGATTCTGATTGATTGCGGAATAAAGGCTGGTGCAACCAATTCGGAACTGTATCCTGTATTCAACACGAAAGAATTCGACTATAATGAATTGGACGCTGTTGTAATTTCACATTCCCATCTTGATCATGTCGGGGCTGTGCCTATGCTGTATGAATATGGCTTTGACGGACCTTTGTACATGACAACACCTGCACTTGATTTGGCGACATTGCTGTGGTTCGATTATGTTGACATCATGCAGAAAAGCACGACAACTCCTTTGTATACCGTAAGGGGAATTAAAGAAGCTGTTAAGCATGCTATACCTTTAGAATACAGTGAAGTTTCGGATGTTGCGCCCGATATTAGGTTAACATTCCAGAATGCTGGACATATACTTGGATCCAGCTTGATACATCTGCACGTGGGCGAGGGGATGCACAATATTGTTTATGCGCTTGACCAGAAATTCGGACGGACAACTTTGCTTGATCCTGCATTCACAGATTTCCAGAGAGTTGAAACCCTGATTTTGGAGTCTACATACGGCGGCGCACAGGATATAATGCCTAACCGCGCTGATAGTGAGAGGCAGTTGATGGATATTGTCGAGGAAACGATGGAAAGGAATGGAATAGTCTTGATACCTAGCTTTTCAGTTGAAAGAGCGCAAGAAGTCATGGCAATTTTGGTTGAGAGCGGATTGCAGTATCCTGTGTATCTTGATGGGATGATATGGGATGCTAATGGAATATTCACCGCATATCCGGAATACCTTGGGAGAACTATACAGAAGAGAATATTCCAAGGTGATGATCCTTTCCTGAGCCCTATTTTCAAAAGAATCGCATCGCAGCAGGAAAGAGAGAAAGCGTGGGAAGACAAGCCGTGTGTAATTGTATCTACATCTGGAATGCTGACTGGCGGACCTGTAATGCAGCATCTGCACCAGCTGGCAGAGAATCCAAACAATACTATACTATTTGTAGGGTATCAGAGTGAGACGAGTTTGGGAAGAAGAATACAGAACGGTTGGAAGGAATTGCCTGTACCATCGGATAATGGGAGAACTGCTATGATTGAATTAAAGATGCGGGTGGAGACTATTCACGGGTTATCGGGGCATTCTGATAAAAATCAACTACTGGGATATGTCGGACATCTGAGTTCCAAGCCCGACAGGGTTATTTGCATCCATGGCGATACGCAGAAGACACAGGAGTTGGCCAGAGCTATCAATAGAATTTTCAGAATACAGACGGATGCACCGAGCGGTTTGGAATCTCTGAGGCTGAGATAAATCAGAATGGTTTTCCAATAATCAAATCTATTCTGTATATTTCCAACATATCCGTGCTATTGACATTGATGTATGATGTCACCTGACCTGTTTGAGAAGTTTCTTCGCCCAGTTTATTAACGACGGAGAACATCAAAGATGCTAGAAGCTGTTTATGATCGTCGCCTGTGCTCGCCAAACCACCACGGCTGAAATCTGGCATCCATGCGGTAACCCCGCCTTCAAATCTGTTCAAAATTGCAGACGCGACCGGAGTATTTTTACTCACATCCCAATAGCCTTTGTTTAATAATATCTTGCTTGCATCATTGTCCAACGGATAGATTTTGTTATGCGTTTCGTCTATGAAAAGAAAATCATTAAAGAGGTAAGAGGGTTTGAAAGAAATTCTGATTTTGGATGTGCCATCTATGTAATTTAGCTTGAACTTGTATACGCTTATCGGAATAACCTCGCCTGTTGAATTGTCTGTGTTTGCTCTTACATTCTGTGGCTGATCGGTATCGAAATATACCCTGTTGTTTGTGCATACCCAAAATTGATAGCTGTCGTCCTGGAATTTTAGCGAACCTGTTTTTCCATCGCATGCCACAGTTGCACCGCTCTCCATCTGGAAGCTAGGTGCATCTTGAGTGAGGGTGAAATTGTACGGAAGGTGATGAAACCATTTGTACGACTGATAGGTTACCGGAGACGCATTCCTTGGTGTTAAGAATTGTATCTGGTCCGGTGGGAAATTTCCCTGAGCAGTCCATTTTATGCCGAATATGGTCTGCTGTGCGGGATTGCTTGCTTGGTTTTCATCCAGATCGGCAATCTCTATTATTCCGCCGCCTTCCTTGGCGTAGTTGGTCAGAGCTGCAACACTGTCGGAATCCAAGAGTCTGTAACCCCAAATAATGAGGCCATCGGGATATTGCCCGCCTGAGCCGCATGAATTTATTGCTGGCAATGTTGTGGGGCATACTATACCAGTTATTTCTCTTGTGTTGAATTTCACGTCTTTCAGAATATTTTGGACGTAAGACTGCTGTTCTGATGTGCAGTCGCATGCAACGTATATGGCGCTTCTAACAGTCCCTCGCGTCTCATTCTTGACTATATCGTCTTTAATTGCGTCTAGCTTGCTCAGCAATTGCGTTTCGAATGCAGGAGAAAATGGATAGTCGTGAAGAGTGCCCAGTCTGTCGGCTGTGACCAGTGCATCCCTTCCTTGCATTAAGCTTAGCGAATCTTCCCATTTGGTCTGGTATTCCTGAACTGTTATTATCATGTTGAAGGCGATGAACAATGCTATAGCAGATATAACAGCCTCTATTATTGCTATCTGTCCTTTCATCTCCACACCTCGACTATAATCTCCGTTGGATAAGAAGTGCCGGCTATCAGGACTGTTCTGCTTATATTGAAACTGGTTCTTTTAGCAGTGGTTGATTTGCATGCATTCACAATGTCGCCCGCTGGGGAATGCTCGATTACTGTGAAGCCGGCTTCATGAAGTATGTCCAGCTTGCTCTTGATCAGGCTATAATCGGAAGCGCACAACGCATTAAATCTATCGACCTTTGTCCTTGAAAGATAGTTGGTTATATTTTTTGTCGGATCGGACAAACCTGTCCTGTTTATATCTCCAGGACTCAAAGTTTCCCAGTTGAGCGGATCGCCTATATCATTAATTAACAATTCTGACAGCTGATACGCCTCGATTCTGACAGACTCCTCCTTGGTAGTTTCCGAACTTGCAGGGACAATTTGGAATAATTGGAATGCTATGTAGGCGATGATTCCTATGAAAATGACTAGAGATACATAGAAAGTTGTTGACAATTGACCTTTTTTATACGCCAATTATACCCAACCTCACAATTATGCTGAATACACCGAATGTTATGCTCGCCAAAATCAGGCTGTGCCTGGTCCCGGCTACTAGCGACCCTTCGCTTATTTGCCCTGCAACCAAACCGGAAAATATGGCCTGCACGAAACTCATGAAGAAAAACAAAGATGTGTAGTACGCCCCTATGTTTGCTGTGTCTAATCCGAAGACATTATTTGATACCGTGTTGTACACCGAGCATACAGAACACTCTAGGTTTGAACATGCGTCGCAGGGGTTGCTCAGACCGAATTCTGCGCCTTGCTGGGACAATCCAAACAACGGCACCATTAACTTATTTACAGCGATGACTATCCCTATGAAAATTAGTGAAATTGCGTACATTATCACAACATACTGATTAAGCGTGCTTGATCTTTCTCTATCTGTGTCGAGTAATGTGAGCTGGGAGTCTGCGACAGAGTCCATTGTAGAAACTATTTCTCCACCCGAAAAATAAGATTGGAGAACTATCTGCATCCCAGAGCTTATCCTTTTGCTGCTTTTTGCCCTTTGGATGAATTGAGTAAGTACTTTGTCTATTGGCATGCCCCACGACAGCTGATTGCTCATTCTACCTATTTCTTTCGACAATGTGCCGTAGTTTATCCTATTGGCGCTTATGATGGCCTTGTGGAGAGGAATGCCGGCACGAAGGGATTCGATTAAATCGCGAAGGAAATTCGGGAACTTTTCCTCCATCTCTTTGGATTCCCTAAAGCGTTTGTAGCGCACGTAAAGGAGTGGAGTGGCTATCAAAAACGTCGACAATATTATGGCGTTGCCTATTATTCCTGCATCAGATGTTATTATGCCTACTGTTATCATTACGATGGATGTGACTATTGTGATAATCGAAATTTGTTTTGTTGTCAGTTTTCTCATGCTATTCACTCACCGGGGAAGATATTTTTACCACAAGGATGAAAACCATTGAAAGCAACGGAAGGAATATGAAAATGACTATTGCTTGAAGCAGAACTATGTTGCTGGCAACTCCTGATATGCCAGAAAATATCGAGGTGAGAATCACGAAGAATATAGAGCCTAGAACAATGGCTGTGAGATAAATCTCGATGAATATCGTTATCTTTTTTGCAAATTGATTTAATGCCCTTCTGTAATCTTCCATCTGCGTGTCCGCTTTTTCGCGCAAATAAGTTGCAACATCGCCGCCTGAAACAGATGTAGACAGGATGCCATAAAGCATCTCCTCCATTTTTTTCGAGGGGGTGCGTTCTATGGCCCTTTGCAAGGCGGCGTGAGCATCCATCCCGAAAATCTCCATATCATTGCTCATGGTCTGAATTTCTTTTGTTATCTCGCCGTATCTGCTGTTTTTCGCGAAAAATTTGAAGACTTGGTTCAATGGTAGCTTTGTGCCTGCAATTGTGGAAAGGTATAAAGACGCGAATGGCAAGTACGTGTCTATTTTTTTGGACTTGTCTGCTATTATTGTGTTGGGATATTTTGTGAAAAGAAAAAATATTATCACGGTAAGAAGCGCTGAAAGCGTCACCGATGTTATAAGACTGAGAAAAATGCCTTTGAAAAAAATACCTAGAATAAAGGAGAGCATGGGTATTTCAATCAAGAAAAAGATAAAGGACGTGAACATTCCAGCACTTATGTATTCCCTGTTCGATATTTTCATGCCCGCCTTCTTCAATTTGTCTGCCAAATCAGGAAAAAAAATCTCCAGAGTTCCACTGAATCTGCCGAACACAGCGAATGCTGTTTTTGTGTAAAGGCTCACTATTCAGCACCTTGAATAGCAGACAACAGTCTTTCTGGATCAGAGTAGTAAATGGAAAACACCCTGTGAACATCGCGGTAGTCGAGAATATTGTTCTCCTTCATCCAATCCAAAATCACTATCCTGCGTTCTATCTCGTCTCGTATGCTCTTTTCGCTTATCCCTGTAAGGTCGGCTATCTTCTTTAGTGTGACGCTTCTGCCCGATATGTCAAACTTGTCTGTCTGAGGATTCCATTTGAAAACTGTATTTGTAATCGGCTTATTGGTTACTTGGTCGAAATCCACAATCTCCACAATCTCTGTCACCTTTCTGATGAACTTGTTTCTGTATTTCATTCGGGCGAGAAATACAACCAAGTCCAATGTGCTTATCAGGCCTGCGGGCAACGATATAGGAGGCGTTGTAAGCCTGTCTGTTAATCGCGCTATATTCTCTGCATGGATTGTCGCAAGGCTTGGGTGGCCTGTGGCCATTTGTTGGAACAAGACGTATGCCTCTTTTCCTCTTACCTCGCCTACAACTATGTAATCCGGTCTCTGTCTCAGGCTTTCCCTGAGAAGATCGAACATATCAACCTCACCTTTACTTCCCACGCCTATGGATGTCCTTGCAACAACCGGTATCCAGTGGGGATGCGGCAGCCTCAGCTCAGCCGTGTCTTCGATCGAAACTATCTTCTTGTCCGACCCTATGAAGAGGGACAATACATTCAACAGAGATGTTTTTCCTGATGCGGTTCCGCCCGAAACCAGAATGCTCCTGCCATAATCAACAACGAACCACAAGTATGCGAGAACGTTTGAATCCAATGTCGCATAATTCAACAGATGCACGGGCGTAAGAGGTTCTTCTGTGAATTTTCTTATTGTGAAGTTGCTTCCTCTTCTTGCGATGTCTGTTCCTAAGGTTGCCTGGATTCTGCTTCCGTCAGGCAATGTGCCGTCCAACAGGGGCTCTGAGACTGATATAGACTTGTTGCACAACTGCGCCAGACGTATTATGAACGAGTCGAGCTGGCTAGCGTTGTCGAACTTGATGTTTGTCGGCACGGATCCTATGTCTGGATTTCTGTGAAAAATAAAAAGTGTTATTCCTATGCCGTCACAGCTGATGTCCTCTATGTTCGGATCTTGCATCAGTGCATCTATAAGCTCCAAGCCTGTGAAATCCCTGTTCATATAATATTTCAGAATTTTCTTTTCGTCATCTGTAAGCGTGAAATTGAAGTAGCTCAAGACGCTGTCGACTTGCTTGTTCAGGAATTCCTTTGCTTCTATTTTTTTCAGCTGCGAGAAATCGACATCGAGCTTCTGTTCAAGCATCTCCTTCACCTTTTGGTAGACTTCCTTCAATTTTTCCGTGAGTATCGGCTCGGTAAGGATGTACGCATATTTATTGGTTGAATCGTCCCAGCGGATATTGGCATAAGCGAATATTGGATCGGTTTTTGCAGGATCCCTTGGTGTTATAGGATACGTCAGATGTATTGGAGTCGATTCTTCGGTTTCTTCTGCCTTGAACTTTACAGCTTTCTTTGGAGCCGGCGGCACCTGAAACCCTTCAGCACCAGGTTGTTTTTTGAAATTTGTATCTACGGTTTCTAATTTACCTATTTTTATTTCCCGAGGCATTTGAATATCTCCCAAGATTCTTGAAGCCTCTTCAAGCGTGAACCTTTGCGTCTCTTGAGATGGTGTGAGTTTTGCGTCTTCTAATGAAGATGTCCGCTTCACCAGCCTGCCGACCCGAGACAAATCGAAAGGTTGAACTATAACAGATGTCCGGAATTGTTCGTTTTCCTCGCGTTGGGATTTCTCCAATTTCGGGAACTCTTCTTTCAAGCCTTTAATCTTTGCTTCTGTCTCGGCGAGCCTTTGCTCATAGTTGTCCATTATTGATTTCAAGGAGGACTCGTCTATTTCACGGTTGTAGTACTTTCCCATTATGGCTTTTTTCGCCTCTTCCAGATTCTTCTTTTCGCGCTCGAGTTCATCGATTTGTTTCCTAGCTGAAATAGAAGGATTTGAGTACTCGGCTGGAGATTCGAGCTCGTCAATTTTTTCCTTTGCCTGAGAAATCATACCTTTGATATCGGATGAGATGTAAGCGCCCGTGCTTACCGCTTCCCTTTCCAGACCTTCTAGCTTGCCCCTGATAGTTTGCATGTCTTGAGGCGGCCCTTTTGATATGGATGCGCTTATTGATTTTATTTCATTGTATATTTTCTCCACTGTAGTGGACGGAATTTTGAAAGATTTTGATATGCCTTCTATTTCCTGGCGTGAAAGAGAGTAATCCTTGGATTTATGGCTTTTGAGAACGTGAGGTCGTGCACCTGATTTAGAATATTTACCGCTTCTTGAGACGTTGTACCCTAGGACAAGCTTTTGGAACAAAGATGATTTGAAGCTGGTCATTTAATCACTAAACTATTCTTGGTTCTGTCGTATGTTAAAACTATGGCTTTGGAAGCCAGCACCTTGGGCGTGTTCATAGTCACGGAATAATTTAAATTATGCACCGATGACTGCAATACCTCGTCCTCGGGCTCTATTTCGAGTATAGCTCCGTTTGACAGTTGGTACACTGGATTGTATCCTGCTATCATCCTTTGGTCGACCTTTATAGAAACATTTTCGCATGATTTGCATGAATTGATGGCCCTGATAGAAGCTGCAGAAATCTCGCCTAACGCCAGCGAGGAACCAGCATCAATGACGTCCTGTTTTATAAGGTCTGACTGGAAACGGAAAAGATTGCCAGCCATTAGGAAAAATCCTAAACCTATTGCGAAAAAAATTATGAACTGCACTATTAAAGAGACGGCCTTCATATAAGTAGAATTTTGATTTTCTTCGTAATTAACGTTTGCTGGCCGATTGCCTGTTGCGTGCTTTCACTGAAGGTCATTCTCACGGTCCTGCCTGAGGATGATGTGAGTCCTGCATCCTTTTCCAAGTCGATGTCGAATGTTTGTTTTGGCGAGAATGGATTGTCGTGCAGTTCCCTGAACCATACCCTGTATTTTATTTCGAAGACATTTCCGAGATTAGCGGCTGAGGCGCATACGACAGAGGAGCTGTCCTGTCCCAGCGTTCCTGTCGGCGGCGAAGGTGACGGTGTGCACTGGACGCCCGGCGTGAGCGAAATAGGGTTGACCGTGCCGGAAGCTATGTTTGATGTCTTGCTAGTAAATGTAAACTCTATCCAGTCTTCGGCTTCATTCAGCTCCCAAGTGCCGTCTGTGCTTACCGTGAAAGACCTCACACCCCTGTTGTTCGCAACATCCTCTATTATTTTCGGGAGGGAGTTCTGATTGGTTTGCAGAAATTGGCCGTATATCTTTTCTGTCAATGACGCCTCCTGCCTTTTTTGTATTAGAGGCACGCCCCAGAGGTATGCGGTTGAAGTGAGACCGAAAGCGATAGCTACAATCATCACAGCCGCTATTATGTCAGAGACGCCTTTCTTGAAAACCATATAATAGAATTGTGATTCGCTTCTTATCTTTGTAATGGTCGAAGTATAGGAGGTCTGGGCGGAAGAGGCGACCTCATTTTCTTGTCTATCGACTCGAGCAATGACGAGACGTTCTCGTCGTTTTCGATAATCTTCTTGTTTGTGTCAATCAGTTGGTCGAGCTTTTCTGCCAGAGGCCCGAATGCGTCCGAAGATATCCGGCCTGTCTCTTCCATTGCAGCTGTCTTTATGTAAGACAGCAACTCATTGAGATTTTGTGTGACGTCGTCCAGCTTTGCCGGCAATTTCGACAGCTCGATTCTCAATGCGTCGCTTGATTTCGCAAGCTCGTCAACGATTTCCTGATTCATTCTGATAATTGCTACAAGTTCACGGAAAAACTCCCTGACATCAACGCCGCCACTAGTGTTCTCCAGCTTGTCAATCCTTTTTTCCATCCTTCTTATCGGCGATAAAGGAATCAGCTCGAACTCTTCGTCTTCTCTGGTGGGCATGTCTACTTATTATTATTTGATGAATGTGAAATAAAAGCTTTTGAATTGGAATTATCTGGAATGTTTTGTTTTTGATGATGTCTGCGCCAAACAAGATGTAACACGTGTTACAAAATGTCGCATATGCGACATGATTTTCAAAATTTGATTGTCAACCTACATACACATTTAGATTGTTAATAGAATAATTTAGTTAAGTGTATCATAACTTTCCAACAATTTGTTCCACATGTTGCCAACTGTCATCTGGGTTTATTTCTACTAGACGGACAGGTAAATCACTTCCAATTCCTTGTTCTACTCTAGCTTTAATATCAGGTGTTGTTATACAAGCTGTAAGATGCTCGATGTAAATTTCTGGGAACAAGATTTCATCACCATAGTCGATACTTATCAAGTGTTTATTCATAGCATTTCTATCAATAACCCATATGTGACCACTAAAATTATTTCTAGAACGAGCACCAAACGAAAGACCATAATATAACCATGGCGTAGTATAGACGTAATTCGCCCCATCTACACCATCTACACTTCTTCTAGGCTCTAAGTATCCTCGACTTAAATGATGAATAATAAGTTCAGCGTCTTTATCAGATGTTTTTGACGATTCACCTCTAAATAAAAATCTGCCTCGATCATAGCAATCTAAAATTTTGCTGGATGGATTGACTATATGCACAGTATGTCCGTTCACTTCTGCAGTGTATAATTTAACATAAGGAGGTAATCTCCCATTCAGTTCTTGAACAGTATACGGTAATTGAGCCCTCTTAGGAGTGTCCCGCCTATTGTGTAGCATCATTCCATTATAATACGAACCGAGATCTCCGCCTTCTAACCATAATCTTGGTAGACTATTTGGCAATATGTCTCCACTAGGTATGTAACTATCGCTTGTATACAATATAGGAACTTGAAAAGGAAGATCACGAGGTATAAATGCAGAATAATCAGGCAAAACATTTGGCATAGGATCGGTAGGTTTTTCATATGGTCTGTTAAACCATCTCATAGACAATCTCACTCCTATCACTACTTATAAGTGACAATAATTATATATAAAGATTTCTATTGTAGAGAATATACAAACCATGTTGCTTAATCTGTTGCTGGTTTAATTGTACAGAAAAATGGAATTATTTTACTCTTCTCCGCCTTCGCCCATTCCAGGAGGCATACCACCAGGCATCCCGCCCCTGCCAAGCTTGCTTGCTGTGATGACATCATCAATTCTCAGTATCATCTCTGCAGCTTCTGAAGCTGACTTGATTGCCTGTGTCTTTACCTTCAAAGGCTCGATGACACCATTATCAAAAGCGTCGACAACAACACCGTCAAATACGCCGACACCATAAGATGATTTTCCTTGGTCATGCGCAGCTCTCAATGCTACCAGTATATCAATAGGATCCAATCCTGCATTCTCAGCCAAGCTTCTCGGAACTATTTCCAATGCGTCTGCGAAAGCCTTTATTGCAAGCTGCTCCCTTCCTGAAAATTGTTCAGCGGACTTTCTCAGTCTTTTAGCGACTTCTGCTTCAGGTGCGCCAGCACCAGGAACAACCTTACCTACTTCTACTGCAGAAGCGACAGCTCCTATTGCATCCTCTACGCTTCTGTTAACCTCGTCGACAACATGCTCTGTAGAGCCTCTGACTAAAAGTGTGACAGCCTTCGGATCTTTGCAATCCCTGATAAATGTCATTGCTTCTCCAGCGACTTTCTTCTCTTCCACAACTTTCGCATAACCCAAATCTTCTGGCGACAAGTCTTCCAAATTGGATACAATTCTTCCGCCTGTAGCTTTAGCCAAAGCTTCCATGTCAGATTTCTTCGCTCTTCGGCATACTAAAATTTTCTTTTTCGCAAGATAGTGTTGTGCTATATCATCGATTCCTTTCTGGCATATCAAGACAGTAGCACCGGATGCAACAACCTTGTCAACCATGTCCTTCAGCATTTTCTGTTCCTGCTCGATGAAAGCCTGCATCTGATCTGGGGATGTGATTCTAATTTCAGCATCAGTTTCAGTTTCCTTCACTTCCAGCGCAACATCCAATAAAGCAATCTTCGCGTCATTGACAGCCTTAGGCATTGCAGGATGTACGACTTCCTTATCAATAACTATTCCCCTTACAAGCTCTGTATCTTCCGAGCTTCCGCCGTGTTTCTTTTCTCTCTTGATATTATCATTATCGACAGTGGTTTTACCGTCTTTGGTTTCTGCTACAGCCTTTACCGCATCAACTACAAGTTGCGCTAATCTAGGAGATGCTCTTTCTACAGATTTGCCAGACATTGCTGTCACAGCAATCTTATTTAAGACATCTGTGTCGTTAACAGAAACCGGCTTTGCAATTTCTTCCAAAACTTTCAATGCCTCTTCTTTTGCAATCTTGAAACCTTTTGTTATGACCGTGGGATGAATTTCCTGCTCCAATAGTTCCTCGGCTTTCTTTAGCAATTCGCCGGCCAAAATAACTGATGTAGTAGTTCCATCGCCAACCTCTTCATTTTGAGTCTTGGCAACCTCAACCATCATCTTTGCAGCCGGATGCTCTATTTCCATTTCCTCCAAAATTGTTACACCGTCATTGGTAATGACAATATCTCCGATAGAATCAACAAGCATCTTGTCCATTCCTTTTGGACCTAGAGTGCTTCTTACCGCATCTGCCACAGCTCTGGCTGCGACTATATTGTTCTTCTGGGCGTCCTTGCCGGTAGTTCTCATTGCGCCTTCTGGCAAGATTAGTATTGGCTGACCTCCTAGATTTCCGACCATAGCTTGAACCATTATTTCACCGTTTTAAAAGACTATTAGATATACCTACATACACATATTTAAATCTTTCGTTTTTTGCAGTAGTTCCGAAAGTAGAAATAAGCTTCCAAGAATACAACAAATTGTATGGCTGATAATGTCTTGATTGAACATATTTGCTATGACTGTGGAGAGAGAATACAACATCCAGAAGACGAATTTGACGCAATACGTAAGAAAGGATATGAGATATGC
>JACOWB010000018.1 GCA_016177025.1 Candidatus Aenigmatarchaeota archaeon | reverse complement strand
TCAATATCATCCGGTTGGCATCACGTGGCTTTGGTATACGACAAAGACGGCGGGACCAATAACTTGAACCTGTATGTAGACGGTGTGCTTGCCACTACCAGCACCCTGACAGGCGCGATAACTGCAAACACCAACGAAATTGAGATCGGCAAGAATTTCACAAACGGAATAGTGGATGAAGTCAAACTCTGGAGGAGGGCTCTGACAGCCGCAGAAATAGACTTTGAATACGATGCGAGCATCAAAAAGATTACAACCAGCAGAGAGATTCCAACTATATCGCCATCGACTACAGGAACTGTGAACACGACAATTGTATTGGCTTCGCCTGGCTCAAACTTCTTCGATGATGTAATTGTTAAATCCGGCCCCAAAAAATTAAGATTCGTTGTTCCCTATCAGAACATCGACATAGTCAACCAGAGCAGATTCGGCCCAGGGGGACCATAATGTTTTAGTCAGGCATTACGGAACCAACACTACAAGCAACAGACCGATGATTGGATTGGAAGAATAATAATATCTTTACTAAAATACAAATCTAATACAATGCTGGAACTGATTAGAAGACAGAAAGAGGAAGAAACAAAACCTATAGTTGAGGTCACACCACGAGATGTTCTTTTTGTCGGTTCTGCTATCGAAATCTTGCGGGAAATGAAAGAAAAGGTTGACAGAATAGATTTTCGATTAAGAGAGTTGGAAAGGAAATTCGATGAAAGAATTTCTGAAAGAGTTTTAAGTGAGTCTAAGTTTGTGCAAGACACTGCAGGAAGCGAGGACATAGTCAATAAGATTATTGCAGAAGTGAAGAGAGTTTCTCGGCCGTTAATCCCGCACAAAGAAAAAATAACAATTGTTGAATCGAAAAGAATTGAAAGGATAATTTCTTTTCTTCAGGATCACAGAACGCTGACATCTTCGCAGTTGGCGAACATGATGGGGTTGTCAAGGACGAGATGCAACGAATACTTCAAGCAGATGGAAGAGCTTGGAATTGTTAAGGGAAATGAAATGGGCAAGGAAATATTTTATCGACTTGTGGAATAAATAACCCCTCAAATAATCATGGCGAATATCAAACCTGCAACTTCGAATATTGTTGATACTTAAGGGATCGAATTTGTGATTGTGAAAACATTGCAGAATATCAAGCTGGAATTAAAAGAAGGAAAAAAAGGAAATTTTTAAAATTCTTCTGATTCTTCTCCCCAGAGCATGTCATCGTCGTCAGAAAGATCCTCGTCTTCAAATACTGGTTTTTCCCATTCTGTTTCCATCAGGGTTTCACCTATTCTATCTCTTGTGCATACCAAGTATTTAAATGTTTATGGTTGTAAAAAATTTTATTTCTATGAAAATTCAAGTCAATTTTGATGAAACATAGACTTGCCGAAAGGACCAAAGTCATTGGAATGACAAAAATAGAAGAAAGTTTGCGCATAATTGAACAACATCCAGACATAATTTCACTTGGAGCGGGCGAACCAGACTTCCCAGCGCCGCCAAACGTGATAAAGTCCGCTGAAAAGTTTCTTGAAAGAGGATATACGCATTATTCCCCGTTGCAAGGAAGGCTTGAATTGAGAGAAGAGCTTGTAAAAAAATTGAAAAAGGATAACGGGATTCATGCCAACCCCGATGAAATTATTGTAACATGCGGTTCGAAAGAAGCCATACTGCTTACAGTGTTGTCTTTGGTGAATCCGAAAGAGGAGGTTGTAATTCCTGATCCAGGATATATCGCCTACCGTCCTATAGTCGAATTGATTGGAGGGATTGCAAAATCTCTGCCGCTGAGAGAAGAAGATGGTTTTGAAGTTCACCCTGAGATTTTGAAAAAGTCGATAACGAGAAAAACAAAACTGATAATAATCAACACCCCGTCAAATCCTACCGGAACAGTTCTGTCAAAAAAGATTTTGGAGGAGGTTGCCGACATTGCGATTGACAAAAATCTTATGATAATGTCGGATGAGGCTTATGAAAAATTGATTTATGACAACTCGAAGCACGTGAGCATCGGAAGCTTGAACGGGATGCAAGATAGGGTAATAACCATTCAGAGTTTTTCGAAAACATACGCAATGTGCGGATTCAGAGTTGGATATGCTGTTGCCAATACCGATTTGATAAAAGAGATGAAAGAATTCAAGATATGCACAACTCTGGCGGCGCCGACATTCGCCCAACTGGCGGCTGTCGAAGCTTTGAAAAATTCCTCAAACTATACAAAAATGATGTTGAAACAATATGACAGAAGAAGGAAGTTGATTGTGAAAAGGTTGAATGAAATTCCGAGAATGAGTTGCACCGTACCAAAAGGGGCGTTTTATGCATTCCCAAATATCAAGAATTATAAAATGTCATCGGACAAATTTTCCGATTTTCTATTAAAGAAAGCGAAAGTTGTAGGTATTCCTGGTACCGAGTTCGGAAAATATGGCGAAGGATATATCCGATTTAGTTACGTGACTGCGTATAAAAGGCTTGTTGAGGCGTTGAACAGGATTGAAAATAGTTTAAGAAAGCTTTAAATTGGATTACTGTTCTATTCTTTTAAGGAGCTTGGCTGAAGAACTACCGGCTCTTCACAGCGCAAACCCGGTTTATGGCGCGGCGACAGCTCTGGAAGGTACAGCGTTGTAAGTTAGTCCACTTGTCCGACTGAGAAATCGTGTCTCTCAGAGTGGTATGTATAACAAACCCGAACAGGATGGGAACATAGCATTCGTAAGTTATACATGCCATGTTTGGGAATAACATGATGGAGAAGGGCATGCGGTAAAACTAATTTGTGGCGTTGTATCGACCAGAGTGTGCTCCTATATTAGTTATGTGATAATATGACGAGGGATTTGTTCATAGGATTTGGAATCATTGCAGTCTCCCTTTTAGTACTTTTAATGATATTCTCTCCGGCAGAAAAAATTGAAACGTCTGTATCCGATGTGCAGAAAATTCAAGTTCAACCGGCAACTTCAAACTTTGTGACGGTTAGCATTCCCGCTGTCGATAACCAAGGAAATGGCGTGATTGCCAAGCTTGAAGTAAGAACCACAGCCGGCGAGGGCAGGGTGCTGACAAACATAGACAACCTCTTATTCTGGGTCGACACTCAGTATTCGATTAAAGTTGCTGAGATGGTCGCGGAAAATATGACAGGCGCGGATCTGTCCAACATTGATTTGATTTATACAATTGAAAGCGATGCTTCAGTGATAGAAGGCGGGTCGGCTGGTGCTGCGCTGACGATTGCGACTATAGCTGTCTTGCAGAACAGGAGTTTGCCTCCAGACGTTATGATCACGGGGACTATCAATCCTGACGGCACCATAGGACCTGTCGGTGCAATATTTGCCAAGGCCAAAGCATCAAAGGATGTCGGAGCAAAAATCTTTCTCGTGCCTGAAGGGCAGGGGTCGCAAGTGAACTACATTCCTGAAAAGAGCTGTGAGCAGATAGGATCTATTACTTTCTGTAAAACAGAATACAAAGCGCAGAAGTTGGACATTTCCAAAGACATCGGGTTGGATGTCAAGGAAGTCTCGAATATCGGCGAGGCCTTAAAATATTTCGTTGCATAATGTAATTTATGGAAACGTTCACAAAAGAGGAAATCAGGGACATCATAATCTCTGTTGTTGCGTTGATAGTAATCTTTGCGTGGAAACCATTTCCGAATTTCGGTTTGAATCTTGGCTTGATTCCCTATTTCACTGTTATTGTCATAGTCGCATTTCTGCTACATGAGATGGCACATAAATGGATGGCCAGAAGATTCAACATGGCTGCTTCCTACAAGATGTGGCCGCAGGGCATATTATTCGGTTTGATTTTTATGATTCTTGGTTTGAAATTCGTCGCACCTGGCGCTGTGGTTGTCCATCCTTATAGATTCGGTAGATGGGGATTCAGAAGACCTAGACCGGAAGTTGCAAGCGGTGAGATGGGATTGATTGCATTGGCTGGACCTGCAATAAACTTGTTTTCCGCACTAGTATTTTCTTTGTTTGACGGTCTGCTGTTCAATCAGTTGACTTTCATCAATGCATGGCTTGCGCTTTTCAACTTGATACCGATACCGCCTTTGGACGGAAGCAAGGTGCTGATATGGAAACCTTGGATATGGATGTTCTGCATAGCAGTCGCATTAATACTTGTGTTCATTTAGATTGTATAAGATTTCATGCAGTACATAGCTGACTTTCACCTGCATTCAAAATATTCGCGGGCTACAAGCAAGGATTTGAGCTTGGAGAATTTGTCTAACGGAGCGAAAATAAAAGGACTG